>JBFWJB010000351.1:0-3112 GCA_050253435.1 Rhodospirillaceae bacterium | reverse complement strand
TCGACTTCCGCTACCAGCAGCACTTCAAGGCGCAGCGCGGCACCGGCGGCATGGGCCGCGACCGCACCGGCGGCGCGGCGGACGAACTTCTGATCAAGGTGCCGGTGGGCACCCAGGTGCTGGCGGAAGACCGCGAGACCCTGCTCTACGACATGGACGCCCCCGGCAAGCGCGTGGTGGTGGCCAAGGGCGGCGACGGCGGATTCGGCAACGCGCACTACAAAACCTCCACCAACCAGGCGCCGCGCCGCGCCGACCCCGGCTGGCCGGGGGAGGAAATGTGGCTGTGGCTGCGCTTGAAGCTGATCGCCGATGTCGGCCTGGTCGGCCTGCCCAACGCCGGGAAATCCACCTTCCTCTCCCGCGTCACCAAGGCGCGGCCGAAGATCGGAGACTACCCCTTCACCACGCTGCACCCCAACCTCGGCGTCGCGGTGGTGGCCGGGCACGAGTTCGTCATCGCCGACATCCCCGGCCTGATCGAGGGCGCGCACGAGGGCGCAGGCCTGGGCGACCGCTTCCTCGGCCATGTGGAGCGCACCTCGGTGCTGCTGCACCTAATCGACGGCACCGCGGAGGACGTGACGGAAAGCTACCGCGTCATCCGCGGCGAACTCGCCGCCTATGGCGGCGGCCTCGACGAAAAGGCGGAGATCGTCGGCCTCAACAAATGCGACTCCCTGCCCGAGGACGAAGTGGACGCCAAGCTCGCGGCGCTGGCGGCGGAAACCGACTCGCCGGTCCTGGCGCTTTCCGGGGTTTCGGGCTACAACCTTCAGGCCGTTTTGCATACACTTGCCGCCTATGTGCGCGGCGACGCGGAGGAAACGGAAGACGCCGCCGCAAACTGGCAGCCCCTGGAGGAGTAGGGCTCGTTTGCGGAAAACCAAAACTTTGCGAGGGGACTCGATCCCCTCGCGCACCCCATAAGTTTTTTCGCCGCGAAGCGGCAGAGACGATACGTTTGCTGCAACGGCAGCGGTCTTATGGCGCTTCGCGCAAAAACCAGGTTATGGGGTGCGCGAGGGGTCCAAGACCCCTCGTAACGTTTTAGTTTTCCGGGGACAGCGACCCCCGATGGAGCATGAGGCAATGCAGGCGCATTCGGAGCAGAATCCTCTTTCGGCGGCGAGGCGCGTCGTCGTCAAGGTCGGCTCCGCCCTCCTGGTCGATGAGGCCAGCGGCGAGATCCGCCAGGGCTGGCTGGATTCCTTAAGCGACGACATTGCGGAGCTGCGCGCCCGCGGCAAGGAGGTGGTGGTGGTCACCTCCGGCGCCATCGCGGTGGGGCGCGGCCCCCTGGGCTTGGCGGGCAAGACCCTGCGCCTGGAGGAGAAACAGGCGGCGGCGGCGGCGGGCCAGGCGAAGCTGATCCACGCCTATCAGGACAGCCTGGCGCGGCACGGCATCGCCGTGGCGCAGGTGCTGCTGACCATCGCCGACACCGAGGCGCGGCGGCGTTTCCTCAATGCCAGCAACACCCTGGAAACCCTGTTGAAGCTCGGCGTGGTGCCGGTGGTCAACGAGAACGACACCGTGGCGACGCAGGAAATCCGCTACGGCGACAACGACCGCCTCGCCGCACGCATCGCGCAGATGACCGCCGCCGGCGCGTTGATTCTGTTTTCGCTCGACATCGACGGGCTTTACACCGCCGACCCCACCAGCGACCCGCTGGCGCGCCACATCCCCCGGATCACCGGCATCGACGACGAGATCGAGCGCATGGCGGGCAAGCCGAAAGGCGCGGGCTCCGGCGGCATGGTGACCAAGCTGTTGGCCGCGCAGGTGTGCATGGCCGCGGGCTGCCACATGGCGATCGCGCGCGGCCGCGACGCCCACCCCATCGCCGCGCTGCTGAAAGGCGCGCGCGCCACCTGGTTCATCCCCGAGGAAGACCCGCCCGCGGCGCGCAAGCGCTGGATCGCGGGCAGCCTCAACCCGCGCGGCGCGTTCACCGTGGATGCGGGCGCGGCGGCGGCGCTGTTGCACGGCAAGAGCCTTCTGCCCGCGGGCGTGACCGCTGTGGAGGGGCGCTTCGACCGCGGCGACGCGGTGGTGGTGAAGGACGCCGACGGCCACGAGCTGGCGCGCGGCCTTTCCGCCTATGCCGCAAAGGATGCGCGCCTGATCGTCGGGCATAAAACTCAAGACATAGAGTCCCTGCTCGGCTACCGTGGACGCAGCGAAATCATTCACCGCAACGACCTGGTTTTGACCCGCGCCAACGGGCACGCCTCCTGACCCCCACTTCTGCCGGAGCCCCTGCCATGACCACCCCACTCGCCGACGTGATGCACGCGATCGGGCGCGAGGCCCGCGCCGCCGCCGCGGTGCTGGCGGGTGCCCCCACGCAGGCGAAAAACGCGGCGCTTACCGCCGCGGCGGCGGAGATCCGCGCCCGCGCGGCGGAGATCGCGGCGGCCAACGCGGCGGACGTGGCGGACGGCGTGAACAAGGGCCTCACCGGCGCGCTGCTCGACCGCCTGACGCTGACCCCGGCGCGCATCGAGGCGATGGCCGCGGGGCTGGAAGCGGTCGCCACGCTGCCCGACCCGGTGGGCCGCTCCCTGGCGAAGTGGGACCGCCCCAACGGGCTGTCCATCGAGCGCGTCGCGGTGCCGCTCGGCGTCATCGGCGTGATCTTCGAAAGCCGCCCCAACGTCGCCACCGATGCGGGGGCGCTCTGCCTTAAGGCGGGAAACGCGGCGATCCTGCGCGGCGGGTCGGAGAGCTTCCGTTCCGTCGCGGCGATCCACGCCGCGCTTGCCGCCGGACTCAAATCCGCCGGTCTGCCGGAGGCGGCGATCCAGGCAGTCCCCACCACCGACCGCGCCGCCGTGGGCATTCTGCTGACCATGACCGAGTTCGTCGACGTGATCGTGCCGCGCGGCGGCAAAGGCCTGATCGAGCGCGTCACCGCGGAGAGCCGCATCCCCCTGTTCAAGCACCTGGACGGCCTCTGCCACACCTACATCCACGCCACAGCCGACCCGGAAATGGCGCGCGAAGTGACGCTCAACGCCAAGATGCGGCGCACCGGCATCTGCGGCGCCACCGAGACCATCCTCATCGACCGCGCGGCGCTTTCCACCCACCTGCCGGGCGTGCT
>JBFWJB010000350.1:0-3125 GCA_050253435.1 Rhodospirillaceae bacterium | reverse complement strand
TCGGCGTCGGCATCCACTTCGGCGTCGCCATCGTCGGCGACATCGGGCCGCCCGCGGTGCGCCACGTCTCGGCGATCGGCGACACCATCAACACCACGGCGCGGCTGGAGAGCATGACCAAGGACCTGGGGGTGCCGATGGTGATCTCCGCCGCCGCGGCGGTACGCGCCGGGCTGGCGCCGCCGCCGGAGTCCCGGCACGTGGTGGAGGTGCGCGGCCGCGTCGGCACCCTTGCGGTGCATGCGCTTTCCGAGGCGGCGATCGCGGCCCTGCGCGGCGCGGAGGCCGTGGTCTGAACCTTTCCCCGAACAACCGTTGCAAAGCCTGCGCGGACCCGCTATCCCCTTGGGGCAAACCCGTCAATTGCCGAATGGTCGTGACATGCGTCTTTCCGCCTATTTCCTGCCCGTCCTCAAGGAGACTCCCAACGAGGCGCAGATCGTTTCCCACCGTCTGATGCTGCGCGCCGGGATGATCCGGCAGGCGAGCGCCGGCATCTATTCCTGGCTGCCGCTGGGCCTTCGGGTGCTGCGCAAGATCGAAAAGATCGTGCGCGAGGAACAGGATAGGGTGGGCGCGCAGGAGCTGTTGATGCCGACCGTGCAGTCGGCGGACCTGTGGCGGGAGAGCGGGCGCTACGACGCCTACGGCCCGGAGATGCTGCGCATCCGCGACCGCCACGACCGCGACATGCTCTACGGCCCGACCAACGAAGAACAGATCACCGAAATTTTCCGCGACCTCGCCAAGAGCTACCGCGACGTGCCGCGCATGCTCTACCACATCCAGTGGAAGTTCCGCGACGAGATCCGCCCGCGTTTCGGCGTGATGCGCGGCCGCGAGTTCCTGATGAAGGACGCCTATTCCTTCGACCTGACGCCGGAGGCGGCGCGGGTGTCCTATTACAAGATGTTCGTCGCCTATCTGCGCACCTTCGCCCGCATGGGGCTGAAGGCGATTCCGATGCAGGCCGAGACCGGGCCGATCGGCGGCGACCTGTCGCACGAATTCATCATCCTGGCGGAAACCGGCGAAAGCCAGGTGTTCTGCCACAAGGCGTTCCTGGAGAAGGACCCCCTGGCGCAGGAGCCGGACTACGAGGCCGACCTCGAGCCGGTGTTCAAGGACTGGACCAGCCACTACGCCGCCACCGAGGACGTGCACGACCCGGTCAAAGCCGCCGAACTGGGCGACGACCTGATCACCGCGCGCGGCATCGAGGTGGGGCAGGTGTTCTACTTCGGCACCAAGTACTCCAAGCCGATGAACGCCACCGTGGCGGGGCCGGACGGCCAGCCGATTCTCCTGGAAATGGGCTCCTACGGCGTTGGCGTCTCCCGTCTCGTCGGCGCGATCATCGAAGCCTGCCACGACGACGCCGGAATCATCTGGCCGGAGAGCGTGGCCCCCTTCAAGGTCGGCCTGGTCAATCTCAAGAGCGGCGACGCCGATACCGACGCGATGTGCGAAAAGCTTTACGGCGAACTCGCTGCGGCGGGGGTCGAGGTGCTCTACGACGACCGCGACGAGCGCGCGGGCTCGAAGTTCGCCACCATGGACCTCTTGGGTCTGCCCTATCAGCTCGTCGTCGGTCCGAAGGGGCTGAAGGACGGCGTGGTCGAGATCAAGGCGCGCGCCACCGGCGCACGTGATACGCTGTCGCCCGAGGCCGCAATCGCGCGGCTCACCGCCTGAGCGAGGAGTTGTCGGTGTTCGGTCCCTTCGAGCGCATGGTCGCCTTCCGGTACCTGCGGGCGCGCCGCAAGGAAGGCTTCGTGTCGGTGATCGCCGGGTTTTCGTTCGCCGGGATCATGCTGGGGGTGGCCACCCTGATCATCGTGATGTCGGTGATGAACGGCTTCCGCAGCGAGCTGCTCGGCCGCATCCTCGGGGTCAACGGCCACCTCGCGGTCTATGGCCTGGCGGGGCAGGGGATCGCCGGGTACGACGAGATGGCGCGCAAAATCCGCGCGATTCCGGGCGTCACCTACGCCATGCCGGTGGTGGAGGGCCAGGTGATGGCCTCGGCCAACGGCGTCAACCTCGGCGCGCTGGTGCGCGGCATCGCGCCCGGCGACCTGCGCGCCCGGCCGATCTTCGCCGACAACATCAAGGAAGGCGACCTGCGCTCTTTCGGCGGCGCCGACGCGGCGGTGATCGGCGAGCGCATGGCGCGCAAGATGGGGCTTTCCGTCGGCGACCGCATCACCCTGATCTCCCCCAAGGGGCAGGCCACGGTGTTCGGCTCGGTGCCGCGGGTGCGCGCCTACACCGTGGTGGCGATGTTCAAGGTCGGCATGTCGGAATACGACTCCACCTACGTCTTCATCCCGATGGATGCGGGGCAACTGTTCTTCGCCATGCCGAAGCTGGCCTCGCAGATCGACATCGGCCTCGCCCATACCGACGACACCGGCCGCGTCGCCGTCGAGGTCAACCGGATGATCGGCCAGTCGCTTTCGGTCTACGACTGGCGGCACGCCAATTCGTCGTTCTTCAACGCGGTGCAGGTGGAACGCAACGTGATGTTCCTCATCCTCACCCTGATCATCCTGGTCGCGGCGTTCAACATCGTCTCCGGCCTGATCATGCTGGTGAAGGACAAGGGGCGCGACATCGCGATCATGCGCACCATGGGGGCGACGCGCGGCGCGGTGCTGCGCATCTTCCTGATGGCCGGGGCCTCGATCGGCGTGGTCGGCACCGCCGCCGGAGTGGCGCTCGGACTTGCCTTCTGCGCCAACATCGAACACATCCGCCGCTTCATCGAATCCCTCTCCGGCGCCGACCTGTTCAACGCGGAAATCTATTTCCTTTCCAAGCTGCCCGCCGAGGTGGACCCGGGGGAGGTGGTTTCCGTGGTGCTGATGGCGCTGTTCCTGTCGCTCGCCGCCACGATCTATCCGGCGTGGCGGGCGGCGCGCCTCGACCCGGTGGAGGCGCTGCGCTATGAGTGAACGGACCCTCGTCCTTTCCGGCGTCTGCCGCCGCTTCGTGCAGGGGGAGAGCGCGCTCGAAGTGCTCTCCGGCGCGAACCTTACGGTGCGCGCGGGCGAAATCGTCGCCCTGGTCGGGCCGTCTGGCTCCGGCAAATCCACGCTGTTGCAGATCGCCGGCCTGCTGGA
>JBFWJB010000349.1:0-3161 GCA_050253435.1 Rhodospirillaceae bacterium | reverse complement strand
AGGAGATGCTGGGCGCGATCCTCGCCGCGCAGGGGAAAACCCACGTCAGCCAGGGCAGCCACAACAACCATTGGGGGGTGCCGCTCACCCTCTCCCGCCTGCCCGCCGACGCCGCCTTCGCGGTGCAGGAAATGGGGATGAACCACGCGGGCGAGCTCGCCGCGCTCACCCGCATCGCGCGGCCCGACGTGGCGCTGATCACCACCGTCGGCCCGGCGCATCTGGAATACTTCGGCGACCTTGCCGCGATCGTCGCCGCGAAGTGCGAAATCTTCGAAGGCCTGACTCCGGGCGGCGTCGCGGTGCTGCCCGCCGACCACGGCTTCTTCGGCGACATGGAGCGCGCGGCGAAGGCCGCGGGCGCGGGCAACATCATCACCTTCGGCTCCAAGGAGGGTGCGGACCTGCGCCTTCTCTCCGCGCGCGTCATCGCGCTGCGCACCGAAGTGGAGGCGGAGATCGGCGGCCAGGCGGTGAGCTTCTCGCTGCCCTTCGTCGGCGCGCACTGGGGAATGAACGCGCTCGCCGCCCTCGGCGCGGCGATCGGCGCGGGGGCGGACATCGCGGCCGCGCTGGAGACCCTGGAGCACATCGAGGTTCCCGCCGGGCGCGGCGCGCTGGCGGAAATTCCCTGGGCCGACGGCGCCTTCGTGCTGATCGACGAAAGCTACAACGCCAATCCGCAATCGATGACCGCGGCGATCGACGCGCTCGCCGCCGTCGCCACCATCCGCCAGGTGTTCGGCACCGGGCGCGCCTTCGCAGTGCTCGGCGACATGTTCGAGCTCGGCCCGACGTCCAAGGCGCTGCACGCCGCCATCGCCGCGCAGTTGAAGGCCAAGGAGATCGACCGCCTGTTCGCCGCGGGCGACCTGATGAAGGCCGCCTTCGACGCCGCGCCGGAAAAGATGCGCGCCGTCCACGCCGATACCGCCGATGCGCTGATCGCGCCGCTGCTGGCGGAAATCCGGCCGGGCGACGTGGTGATGGTCAAGGGGTCGCACGGCATGCGCATGGACCGCATCGTCGCCGCCCTCCGTAATCCCGACCCAAAAGCCGAGTGAAGGGGATCGCGCCATGCTCTACCACCTGCTCTATCCCCTGGCCGACCAGTACCAGATCTTCAATCTGTTCCGCTACGTCACCTTCCGCACCGCGGGCGCGGTGCTCACCGCGCTGCTGTTCGCCTTCGTCTTCGGCCCGGCGATCATCCGCACCCTGCGGCGCAAGCAGGGGCGCGGCCAGCCGATCCGCACCGACGGGCCGGAAACCCACCTGCTCACCAAGCAGGGCACGCCGACCATGGGCGGCATCATGATCCTGATGGGTGTGGGGCTTTCCACCCTGCTGTGGGCGAAGTGGGACAACGGCTACATGTGGTCGGTGCTGCTGGTCACCATCGGCTTCGGCGCCATCGGCTTCTACGACGACTTCATGAAGGTGACGAAGCGCAGCTCCGCCGGTTTCGCGGGGAAGAAGAAGCTCGCCGCCGAATTCGGCATCACCCTGCTCGCCGCGCTGTGGATGATCTACCTCTCCGCCGACGACGTGCGCACCGGCCTCGCCGTGCCCTTCCTCAAGGACGTGATGGTCGATCTCGGGCTGTTCTACATCCCCTTCGCCATGGTGGTGATGGTCGGCGCGGGCAACGCGGTCAACCTCACCGACGGCCTGGACGGCCTCGCCATCGTGCCGGTGATGATCGCCTCCGCGGTGTTCATGATCATCTCCTACCTCTCCGGCCACGCGGTGTTCGCCAACTACCTGCAAATCCACCACACCCCCGGCACCGGCGAACTGGCGGTGTTCTGCGGCGCGATGGTCGGCGCGGCGATGGGCTTTTTGTGGTTCAACGCGCCGCCCGCGCAGGTGTTCATGGGCGATACCGGCTCGCTGGCGCTCGGCGGCGCGCTCGGTGCGATTGCGGTGGTGACCAAGCACGAGCTGGTGCTCGCCATCGTCGGCGGCCTGTTCGTGCTGGAGACGGTTTCGGTGATCGTGCAGGTGGCGAGCTTCAAGCTCACCGGCAAGCGGGTGTTCCGCATGGCGCCGCTGCACCATCACTTCGAGAAAAAGGGCTGGGCCGAGCCAACGGTGGTGATCCGCTTCTGGATCATCGCGATGATTCTCGGCGTGGTCGGCCTGACCACGCTGAAACTGCGGTAAGGGAGACGGCGCGGCGATGATTCCGCTCGGCGCATTCCAGGGGCAGACCTTCGTCATCGCCGGACTCGGCAAGTCCGGCCGTGGCGCGCTCGCTGCGCTGACCGCGGCGGGGGCGAAGGCGTTCGCCTGGGACGACGACGCGGAGTCCCGCGCCCGCGCCGGGGAACACGCGCTTCCCGCCATCGACGCCATCGACTGGACGGGCGTCGATGCGGTGATCTGGAGTCCCGGCATCGCCCACACCCTGCCGAAGCCGCACCCCATGGCCACCGCCGCGCGCGCCGCGGGGGTGCCGCTCGTCTGCGATGTCGACCTCTTGGCCCGCGCCAAGCCGGACTGCGCCTTCATCGGCGTCACCGGCACCAACGGCAAGTCCACCACCACCAGCCTGATCTCCCACATCATCGCGTCGTCCGGACGGCCCTGCGCCGCGGGCGGCAACCTCGGCACCGCCGCGCTCGACCTGCCGGACCTGCCCGCGGGCGGCGTCTACGTGCTCGAACTCTCCTCCTACCAGCTGGAGCTGGTGCCGTCGCTCCGCCCCGACATCGCGGTACACCTCAACATCAGCCCCGACCACCTGGAACGCCACGGCGACCTCGCGGGCTATGTTGCGGCGAAGGCCCGGCTGTTCGACCGCCCCGCCGCGCACGGCGTCGCCATCGTCGTCACCGACGACACCGATTCCCGCGGCATCGCCGTTGCGGTGCAGGCGCGGGCGGACTGGGCCTTCCTGCCGGTGGCGACCGAGAAAGTGGTCAAGGGTGGCGTCTACGTGCAGGCCGGGCACCTCATCGACGCCACCGAAGGCACGCCGGAGCACATTCTCGACCTCGCCGAGGTGCCGGTGCTGACCGGCCGCCACAACCACCAGAACGCCGCCGCCGCCTATGCCGCGGCGCGCGCCGCCGGGGTTTCCGTCGCCGCGGCGGTGGCGGGCCTGCGCACCTACCCCGGCCTCGCCCACCGCCAGGAGCGGGTCGGCGAGGCGAACG
>JBFWJB010000348.1:0-3173 GCA_050253435.1 Rhodospirillaceae bacterium | reverse complement strand
AGCGCCTCGGCGTGACCCGCCGCGCCCTCGACAGCTGGCTTCTGCCCAATGGCTCGCCGGAGTTCCGCTCCATGCCCGAGGTGGTGGGGCGCTTCGTCGCGGAGATCCTCGCCGGGATGCCGTCGCGGCCCGCGCGCCCCGCCGCGGGCGCGCCCGCGATCTCCTACGAGGGCAAGCCGCAACTGCTCACCACCGACCAGCTCGACCTGGATACGGTCAACGAGGTGTTCCGCATCGCCGACGTGATGGAGCCGATCGCCAAACGCCGCAAGGTGACGCGGGTGCTGGAAGGTGCGGTGCTGGGCAACCTCTTCTTCGAGGCGAGCACCCGCACGCGGATGAGCTTCGGCACCGCGTTCTGCCGTCTCGGCGGTTCGGTGGTGGACACCACCGGCTTCACCTTTTCCTCGATGATCAAGGGGGAGTCGATCTACGACACCAGCCGCGTCGTCAGCGGCTATGTGGACGCGCTGGTGGTGCGCCACCCCGAGCTCGGCTCGGTGGCGGAGTTCGCCCGCGCCACCAACCTGCCGGTGGTCAACGCCGGCGACGGCCCGGGCGAGCACCCGAGCCAGGCGCTCCTCGACCTCTACACCATCCAGCGGGAGTTCTCCCGTATGGGCAAGGTGATCGACGGCATGCACATCGCCTTCGTCGGCGACCTCAAGTACGGCCGCACCGTGCATTCGCTGAGCAAGCTTCTCGCCCTGCACAAGGGGCTGAAGTTCAGCTTCGTCTCCCCCGTCTCGCTGGAGATGCCGGAACACCTGCTGGAGAAGCTTGCGGTCAACGGCCACGTCATCGAGCAGACCGACAATCTGGCCGAAGGCGTGAAGGGCGCGGACGTGCTCTACGCCACCCGCATCCAGAAGGAACGCTTCTCGAACGAGGCGATGGAGGGCTATACCCCGGACTTCCAGGTCAACCAGGCACTGGTGAGCGCCGCCTGCAAGCCGGAAACCCTGGTCATGCACCCGCTGCCGCGCGACAGCCGCGAAGGCGCCAACGACCTCTCCACCGACCTCGACCGCGACCCGCGGCTCGCCATCTTCCGTCAGACCGACAACGGTATTCCGGTGCGCATGGCGATCTTCGCGATGCTGCTGGGGGTGGAAAACCAGGTGGCGCACGCGATGCGCGACGTCACCTGGCGCACGCCGCACCCGGTGGGCGCCGACGACGCGGTGTTCGAGGGGGAAGACTGAACCCGGCGGTCCGCGGCGGGGTCAGCCCGCCGCGGGCTGCGCCGCCGCGGGGGGTTCCTCGGGGAGGGGTTCGGCGCGGGGTTCGCGCGGTGGGCGCTTGATGTCGAGCGCGAGCTGCCCCTGCACCACCCGCAGACTCTTGTCCGACTTCACCGGCAGCGGCACGCCGTGGTCGATGCAGAAGCGGATCACCGCGGCGCCGAGCGTGGTCTCGTCGATCACCACCTCGATGCGTTCACCGTTGGGCGTCTCCACCAGAATCTCGACCGAAGGCGCGGGTTCGGCATGAACCTTCAACGCCCCCAGATACCCGTGCGCGATGATCTTGGTGCGCGCCGGAGAGTTGGCCGACAGCAGGGCCTGCGCCAGTTCATCGTCACTGAAAATCAGACGGCGCACCTCGTTGGGCATTGGATCCTCCATTGCCTAATTTCCTCGATATGCGAATGAAACCGCGTTCGACAAGAGGCGGGCACACGTCAAAGGTAAATTTTCCATTAATCTGCCACTTGTTCGCGAAAACGAAGCCGTCTGCGCGCTTTTGCGGTGTTTTTGATCTTTTCTGACAAACCGGCTCCCCAAGACGACACGTCGGCGCTATTGTCTCGGCTCTTTGGCATGCAATCTTGCGGGAACCCGGAATGAAACTCCTGGCATCGGTGGCGCAGTTCGTCGGACGTACGTTCGCGGTCTGGGTGGTGGTGATAACCCTGGCGGCCTACGGCGCGCCGGTCTATTTCAAGCCGATCGCGCCCTATATCATCTGGCTGCTCGGCCTGGTGATGTTCGGCATGGGGCTGACTCTCTCGCTCGGCGATTTCGTCGAGGTGGTGCGCCGGCCGCGCGAGGTGGCGCTCGGCGTCGCCGCGCAGTTCACGGTGATGCCGCTTCTCGCCTTTGCGCTCACCCGCGTCGTGCCGATGAGCCCGGAAATCGCCGCAGGCGTGGTGCTGGTGGGCTGCTGCCCCGGCGGCACCTCAAGCAACGTGATGACCTACCTCGGCAAGGGCGACGTGGCGCTCTCCGTCACCCTGACCACGGTGTCCACGCTGCTTGCGCCGTTCGCCACCCCCTTCCTGGTCTGGATGTTCGCCAGCCAGTACCTGCCGGTGAACGCGCTGGGCATGTTCCTCTCCATCGCCAAGGTGGTGCTGATTCCGCTCGCCCTCGGCGCGACGGTGAAGGCGGTGCTGCCCAATCTCACCACCCGGGTGATCCCGATACTGCCGCTCATCAGCGTGACCGGCATCGTCCTCATCGTCGCCGCGGTGGTCGCGGTCAACCAGCCGAAACTGGCGCAGAGCGGCCTGCTCGTCGCTTCGGTGGTGATCGCCCACAACGGCCTGGGATACGCCCTCGGCTATTGGGCCAGCCGCGCCGTCGGTATGGGCCTGCCGCAGCGCAAGACCTTGGCGATCGAGGTCGGCATGCAGAACAGCGGTCTCGGCGCGGCCCTGGCGCAGGCGCATTTCTCGCCACTCGCCGCAGTGCCGAGCGCGGTGTTCAGCGTCTGGCACAACATCTCCGGCGCGATGATCGCCAACTATTTCCGCAAGCGCTGATCCCTGCGGAGGGCGGCATGGAGCTGAGGCAACTCAAGGTGTTCGTGGCCGTGGCGGAAGAGCTCCACTTCCGCCGCGCGGCCGAACGGGTCGGCCTCGCCCAGGCGGCGCTTTCCGCACAGATCCGCGCCCTCGAGGATGAACTCGGCTTCCCCCTGTTCTTCCGCACCACCCGGCACGTCAGCCTCACCCAGGCGGGCGCGGTGTTTCTCGACGAGGCGCGGGCGGTGCTCGGCCGCGCCGACGAGGCGATGGAGGCCGCCCGCACCGCCGCTGCCAGCGGCTTTCCGCGGCTGCGCGTCGGCGGCATCGATGCGGCGCTGGTGTGGTTCCTGCCGCCGGTGCTGCGCGACTTCCGCACCGCGTTCCCCGGCGTCCACGTGCCGCTCACCGAAGTCACCGCTTC
>JBFWJB010000347.1:0-3174 GCA_050253435.1 Rhodospirillaceae bacterium | reverse complement strand
GGCGGGATCAGTGCCCAGGTGGCGGAATTGGTAGACGCGCAGGTTTCAGGTACCTGTGGTAGAAATACCGTGGAAGTTCGAGTCTTCTCCTGGGCACCACCGCTCGCGACGGCATCGCGCTCCCCGATGATTTTACCCTTTGATCCCGGCGCGCTCGGTCGTATGACTTGAGACGCGCGCGGGGACAGGCTTTTCAAGAGGGCGGAAATGGCGATTTTCCTGCATCACGGCGACCTTCCCGAAGGTGTGCGGTTTTCCGGCTCGATCGCCGTGGACACCGAGACCATGGGCCTCAACCTGCACCGCGACCGTCTGTGCCTGGTGCAGATCTCCGCCGGCGACGGCGACGCCCACCTGGTGAAAATCGCCCCCGGCGTCGACCCGGTGCGCCTGAAGGCGGTGCTGGCCGACCCGGCGATTCTCAAGATTTTCCATTTCGCCCGCTTCGACGTCGCGATGATCGCGCGCCACCTCGGGGTGAGCTGCGCGCCGGTGTTCTGCACCAAGATCGCCTCCAAGCTCTGCCGCACCAACACCGACCGCCACGGCTTGAAGGACATCTGCCGCGACCTGCTCGGCGTTGAGCTTTCCAAGGAGCAGCAGACCTCCGACTGGGGCGCGCCCGACCCGACCGAAGAGCAGCAGAAATACGCCGCCAACGACGTGCTCTATCTGCACCAGTTGAAGGACAAGCTCTCCGCCCTGCTGGAGCGCGAAGGCCGCCGCGCGCTGGCCGACGCGTGCTTCGGCTTCCTCGCCGCCCGCGCCGCGCTCGACCTCAGCGGCTGGGCCGACGAAGACATCTTCGCCCACTAAAATAAAGCCTCATGGATACGCTGCCGATGCCCTGCCCCACCCCCGATTCCGCCCGCGTCGCCTCCGATCTCACCGCGGCGCGCCATGTCCTGGAAGCGGAGGCGAAGGCGCTGTCCGAAATGGCCGCCGCCCTGGGCGCGGAGTTCACCCGCGCGCTGGATTTGCTGGAGGGCCGCCTGCTCGCCTCCGAGCACGGCCGGGTGATCGTTTCCGGCATGGGCAAAAGCGGCCACATCGGGCGCAAGATCTCCGCGACGCTCGCCTCCACCGGCACGCCGTCGTTCTTCGTTCATCCGGCGGAGGCGAGCCACGGCGACCTCGGCATGATCACCCGCGACGACGCGCTGATCCTGCTCTCCAAGTCCGGCGAGACGCCGGAGCTGGCCGACATCATCGCCTATTCGCGGCGCTTCTCGATTCCGCTGATCGCGATCACCGAGGGCCGCGACAGCGCGCTCGGCTCCGCCGCCGACGTGATGCTTGCACTGCCGGTCAACGGCGAGGCCTGCCCCCTCGGCCTGGCGCCCACCACCTCGACCACCGCGACGCTCGCCATGGGCGACGCCATCGCCGTGGCGCTGCTGGAACGGCGCGGCTTTTCCGCCAGCGACTTCCGCGCCTTCCACCCCGGCGGCAAGCTCGGCCAGCGCCTGCTGCGGGTGCGCGACCTGATGCATCCGCTGCCCGATGCGCCGCTGATTCCGCCCACCGCGCGCATGGCGGAGGCGCTGATCGTAATGTCGGAAAAGAGCTTCGGCTGCGTCGGCATCGTCGATGCGTCGGGGGTGCTCGCCGGCATCATCACCGACGGCGATTTGCGCCGCCACATGTCGCCCGACCTGCTGGACGCCGAGGCGGGCGCGGTGATGACCGCCAACCCCAGGACCGTCTCGCCCGAGGCGCTCGCCGCCGAGGCGCTGGGGATCATGAACGACCGCAAGATCACCAGCCTGTTCGCGGTGACGCCCGAGGGCAACCCGGTCGGCCTCATCCACATGCACGACTGCCTGCGCGCCGGGGTGTCATGACCAAACGCCCGGCCGCGAGGAAGCCCGCCGCCGCGCCCGCGCCGCCTGCAGCGGGCGCGCCGCCGGATTTGCGCTTCCTCTCCGCCGGCGCCGCGGCGAACCGCAGCATGCCGAACGGCGCTTCGTTCTACAGCCGCTTCGTGCGGGTGATGAAGCTGACTCTGCCCGCCGTCGCCGCGCTGCTGTTGGGCGCGATTCTGCTGTGGCCGCAGTTCCAGGCGGAACGCAACCGCTTCCACATCGCGCTGTCGGGCCTCGACCCGCGCCACCCCGACCGCCTGCGCGTCGTCAACGCCCGCTTCCAGGGCACCGATTCCGATTCCCAGCCCTACACCGTGACCTCCGAATCCGCCCACGAGGTGGACCCCGGCAGCCGCGTCATCGCGCTGGAGGCCCCCACCGCCGACCTCGCGCTCAAGGACGGCACCTGGGTGATCGCCCGCGCGCCCGAAGGCACGTTCGACCGCGACCGCGAGCAGCTCGACCTGTCCGGCGGGGTGTCGGTGTTCCACGACAGCGGCTACGCCTTCTCCTCGCCGACGGCGCGCATCCTCCTGCACGAGGGCATGGCCGAAGGCGACGACCCCGCCACCGCCTACGGCCCCGCTGCCGACATCAAGAGCGACACCGGCTTCCGCATCACCGACCGCGGCCGCCGCATCCTGTTCAAGGGAAAGTCCCGCCTGATCCTCCGACCGGGAGTGAAGACCGATGCCCCAACCCAGTGATCCGCGCCGCGCCCTGCTTCTGGCGGGCCTGATCCTCTGCCTCGCGCCGATGGCGGCGCGGGCCCAGACCCTCGGCATGGGAACGCCGGACGACCCCGCCCCGGTGGAGGTTCTGGCCGACAACGGCATCGAATGGATGCGCGACGGCAAGCGCTTCGTCGCCCGCGGCAACGCCAGCGCGACGCGCAACGACACCACGGTCTACGCCGACACGCTGACCGCCCACTACCGCCAGAACGCGGCCGGCAAGTCGGAACTGTGGCGTCTCGACGCCGACGGCCACGTGCGCATCGTCTCGCCGACGGAGACCGCCACCGGCGATACCGCGGTTTACGACATCGGCGCTGCGGTGCTGGTGCTGAAAGGCAAGCCCAACGCCAAGCTGGTCACTCCCGACACCACGGTGACCGCCACCGAACAGCTGGAATACTGGGACGCCAAGCGCTTCGCCGTGGCGCGCGGCAACGCGGTGGTGGTGCGCGCCGACCGCACCTTGAAGGCCGACACCGTGGTCGCCTACTTCCTGCCGAAGAATGCGCCGAAACCCGCCAAGAAGGCGAAGCCCGGCGCCTCCGCCGCGACGGGCCAGGGCAGCGACATCG
>JBFWJB010000346.1:0-3181 GCA_050253435.1 Rhodospirillaceae bacterium | reverse complement strand
AAGTCACCGGGTCGGCGGCCCAGGCGGTCAGCATCGCCTCCTGCGCCGGTTCGATGCGGCCGCTTTCGGCGAGCGCGGCGTGCAGGTCGGCCCAGTTGGTCATCGCGTGCAGGGCCATACCCTGTTCGGCGAAGCGGGCGGCGGTCTGCGGGTAGACGTCGAATTCCATCAGCACCAGGGTGTCGTCGACGCGGGTGCCGGTCTGGCGCAGGGCGGATGCGGCGGCGATCTTGGAGACGCCGTCGGTGGTCACGTCGTCGACCAGCAGCACGCGGGCGTTGGGCGGCAGACGGCCCTCCAGCTGCGCCCGCATGCCCCAGCCGATCGGGCGCTTGCGCATGTAGAGCAGCGGCAGGGCGAGGCGCTCGGCGATCCAGGCGGCGAAGGCGATGCCGGAGTTTTCGACGCCGACCACGGCGTTGATCCCCTGGCGGGCGATCGCCGGGGCGAGGCATTCCGCGGTGAGGTCCATCGCCTCGGTGCGCAGCGCGACGTCGGACATCAGCATGCGGGCGTCGACGTAGACCGGGCTCGCCCAGCCGGAAGTGTAGAAGAACGGCTGCGCGTCGGCGAGGTGCACCGCGCCGAGGGCGGCGAGGGCGCGGGCAAGCCGCGCGGAGGCGGCGGGGGCGAGGATCATGGAAACGGGACTCCGGCATGCCATCGAAAAAAGAGATGGTAGATATGGAGACGATTGGCGAGAAGTGGTAAGAATTCCGCTCAGGCGTTCCGTTTTACGATGTCTGGAGGGGGATATGACCGGCCTTCCGGCGCGCCGCGGCTTTCTGCGGCAGATCGATCTGGGAACGATCGAACTCTTCGTGCTGATCTGCGATCTCGGCAGCATCGCGGCGGCGGCGCGAGTGGCGCATATCGCCGCCTCGGCGGTGAGCAAGCGCATCGCGGGGCTGGAGGCGGCGGCGGGCGGCAGCCTGCTCGCCCGGCATGCGCGCGGCGTGCGGCCGACCCCGGCGGGCGAGCGTCTGCTGGAGCATGCGCACGCCATCCTGCTGGCGGTGGAGCGGTTGCGCGGCGACCTTGCGGAGTGTGCGGGCGGGGTGCGCGGCCGGGTGCGGGTGTGCGCCAGCGCCTCGGCGGTGGAGCAGTTCCTCGCCGCGGGAGTCGCCGACTTCGCCGCCGCGCATCCGGACATCCGCATCGAGCTGCGCCAGGCGACCAGCCGCGCGGTGGCCGAGGCGGTGCGCAACCACGAGGCCGACCTCGGCATCTGCAACCCGACCGACGGCAGCGCCGGCCTCGACTCCCGGCCCTACCGCCGCGAGCGCCTGGTGCTGGTGACGCCGCCCGGCCACCCGCTGGCGGCGCGCGGGCGAGTCGCCTTCGCCGAGGCGCTGGCTTTCGAGCAGATCGGCCTGCGCGGCAGCAGCAGCGTGCGCGAAACCCTGCTGCGCGCGGCGCGGCGCGCCCGGCGGGTGCTGCGCCAGGGCATCGAGGTGGACAGCCTGAGCGCGATGTGCCGGATGATCGAGGCGGGTCTCGGCATCGGGGTGATGCCGGAGGGAGCCTACCGCACCCTCGGCGCGCCCTCGGGTTTGGCCGAGGCGGGGCTTGCCGACGCCTGGGCGGAGCGTGAGCTTGCGCTCTTCGCCGTGGACTTCGCGGCGCTCTCCGCCCCGGCGCGGCGCTTCGCCGACCACATGGCCGCGCCCTGAGGCGCTTTGCCGCGGCGGCGGGAAGGCGGTATCCTGGCTGCGGATCGATTGCAGGAGGCTCCCCCGTGACCGCAGCAGCGAAGATCGTCTTCCTCGACCGCGACACGCTCTCCCCCGAGACCGTGCTGCATCCCCCCGCGTTTCCGCATGAACTGATCACCCATCTGCGCACCGCGCCGGACGAGGTGGCGGCGCGCATCGCCGACGCCGACGTGGTGATCACCAACAAGGTGCCGATCACCGTGCAGTCGGTGACCGCGGCGAAGCGCCTGCGTCTGGTGGCGGCGGCGGCCACCGGCTACGACCACATCGACCTCGCGGCCTGCAAGGAGGCGGGGGTGACGGTGTGCAACATCCGCAACTACGCGAAGAACACCGTGCCGGAGCACGCCTTCGCGCTGATCCTGGCGCTGCGGCGCAGCCTGGTGCCCTACCGCGCCTCGGTGGTCGACGGGCGCTGGGAGGAGTCGGGGCGATTCTGCTATTTCGACTATCCGATCGCCGACCTTGCGGGGTCCACCCTCGGCATCGTCGGCGACGGCGTGCTCGGCCGCGCGGTGGCGCGCCTGGGCGAGGCGTTCGGCATGCGGGTGCTGTTCTCCGCCTACAAAGGCGCGGAGGGCATGGGCCCGCTCTACACACCGTTCGACGAAGTGATGCGGACGAGCGACGTGATCACTCTGCATTGCCCGCTGTCGCCCGCCACCCGCAACATGATCTCGCACCGCGAATTTGCGCTGATGGAGAGAAAGCCGCTGATCATCAACACCGCGCGCGGCGGTCTGGTGGACGAGGCGGCGCTTGCCGAGGCGCTCGCCGCCGGGCAGGTGGCGGGCGCGGGCTTCGACGTGCTGACCCGCGAGCCGCCGGGGGCGGACCACCCGCTGCGGCGCATCGCGGCGCACCCCAACGTCATCCTCACGCCGCACGTCGCCTGGGCCAGCCGCGAGGCGATCCAGGGCCTGGCGGACCAGTTGTTCGGCAACATCGAGGCGTTCTGGCGCGGCGAGCCGCGCAACGTCGTGGTCTAGAGCGCCGCCCGCATATGCCGAAGGAGAACGGGCGTCCGCCATGGCGGACGCCCGTTGCGTGTGCGCCGCCCGGCGCGGCTTTACGAATTGGTTGCATTCCGGCAATACGCGCCGAGGAATTCCACGGCAGGCGAAGAAGCGGGGCGCCGGGCGGATGTCGCGGCAAAGGAAGGCGGCGACGGGGAAAGTAAAAACCGCGCAAAGCATATGGTCTTTATGCGGCGCGGCACGGGGATGACTACCCGATTTTCCGCAGATTATATGTGGAAACGATGGATATTTATTCCAGAATGCCGGTTTTATTCAAATATAATAAAAGAGACGGGTCCGAAACGATCAAAAAAATGTTATGGGGCTGTCCCAGATAACTCTGGATCGGAGTTATCATGGGAGGCATGCGGAAGAGCCGTCTGAGCCATTACAAACAGGATCGTCTGATCGAGCATTTCGTGGCCGGGACGACGGCGCGCACGGCGG
>JBFWJB010000345.1:0-3193 GCA_050253435.1 Rhodospirillaceae bacterium | reverse complement strand
CTCATGCGCCTGCACCTCGACCCGCTGCTGCGCCCGCCGGTGCCGCCGTGGGCCGCGCCGGTCGCCAGCTGGGGCCTGGGGATTCCGCTGGCGCTGTTGCTGCTCGCCTATGCCTCGGCGATCGCGCCGCGGGTATGGGCGTGGCTCGGCGCGGCGGCATGGTGGCTGCTCACCCGCCCCTTCGCCCGCCGCGCGGCGGCCCCCGCGCCGAAGAGCCGCCGCGACCCCACCGCCGCCATCGCGCCGCGGCCGCGCCGCGCCGCCGCGCGCGCCGAGCCGAGCCTCGGCCCCGAGCCGGCCGCGCCCCCGGCGGAGGCGGAGGAGGAACAGATCGTCGATCGCGCGCCGGAGCCGCCCGCCAACCGCGAAGAGACTCAGCGCGCCCGCCAGGGCCGCCTGGCGTTCGCGCGGCGCAAGAGCGGCGCTTTCGAACTGCCGCCCCTGGACCTGCTGGCCGCGCCGAAGCTGGGCGCCGCGCCCAAGACCACCGACGAGGGCCTGACGCAGAACGCGCGGCTGCTGGAATCGGTGCTTGCCGAGTTCGGCATCAACGGCGAGATCGTGAAAATCCGCCCCGGTCCGGTGGTCACGCTCTACGAGCTGGAGCCCGCGCCGGGCACCAAGACCTCCCGCGTCGTCGGCCTGGCGGACGATATCGCCCGCTCGATGAGCGCGGTCTCCGCCCGCATCGCGGTGATCCCCGGGCGCAACGTCATCGGTATCGAGCTGCCGAATGCGCGGCGCGAGATCGTCTATCTGCGCGAGCTCCTCACCTCCGACGCCTTCGTCAAGTCGCAGCAGACCCTGTGCCTGGCGCTCGGCAAGGATATCGGCGGCGGCGCGGAATACGTGGACCTCACCCGCATGCCGCACCTCCTGATCGCGGGCACCACCGGCTCCGGCAAGTCGGTGGCGGTCAACACCATGATCCTCTCCCTGCTCTACCGCCTGACGCCGGAGCAGTGCCGCCTGATCATGGTGGACCCGAAGATGCTGGAGCTTTCGGTCTACGACGGCATTCCCCACCTGCTCGCCCCGGTGGTCACCGACCCCGGCAAGGCGGTGGTGGCGCTGAAGTGGGCGGTGCGCGAGATGGAGGACCGTTATCGCGCGATGAGTCAGCTCGGCGTGCGCAACATCCAGGGCTACAACCAGAAGCTCGAACAGGCGCGGGAGAAGGGGGAAACCCTCACCCGCTCGGTGCAGACCGGCTTCGACCCCGAAACCGGCACCCCGATCTACGAGGAACAGGCTCTCGACCTCAAGGCGCTGCCGCACATCGTGGTGGTGGTGGACGAGATGGCCGACCTGATGCTGGTGGCGGGCAAAGACGTGGAAGGCGCGATCCAGCGCCTGGCGCAGATGGCGCGCGCCGCGGGCATCCACCTGATCATGGCGACGCAGCGCCCCTCGGTGGACGTCATCACCGGCACCATCAAGGCCAACTTCCCGACGCGCATCAGCTTCCAGGTCACCTCGAAGATCGACAGCCGCACCATCCTCGGCGAACAGGGGGCGGAACAGCTTCTCGGCCAGGGCGACATGCTCTATATGGCCGCAGGCGGGCGCATCACCCGCGTGCACGGGCCGTTCGTCTCCGACCAGGAGGTGGAAAACGTCGTCGCCTTCCTGCGTACCCAGGGCGAGCCGGACTATCACGACGCGGTGACCGAGGACCCCGAGGCCGAATTCGGCGACGACGGCGACGGCGACCCGGAAACCTCCGACCCTCTCTACGACCAGGCGGTGGCCATCGTCTTGCGCGAACGCAAGGCATCCACCAGTTTTATTCAGCGGCAGCTGCAAATCGGCTATAACCGCGCGGCGCGCATCGTCGAGACGATGGAGCGCAACGGTCTGGTCAGCCCCGCCAACCACGTGGGCAAGCGGGAAATCTTCGGGGGTTCGGAATGATCGGAGAAAAGCGCGCGCGGCGGCTGCGGCGCGTTGCGGCGGCGGCCCTGGCGCTCTTCGCCTGGGCGGCGCCCGCGCAGGCGGCGCGCGACATCACGCTTTCGGACCGCCAGGCGGAACTGGTGCACAAGGCGGAGGACGCGCTCAACCGCATCCACACCCTGAAGGCGCGCTTCCTTCAGGCGGCCTCCACCGGCGAGATGGCCGAGGGCACGGTCTACCTTTCCCGCCCCGGCCGCCTGCGCGTCGAATACGACCCGCCGACGCCGGTCCTGGTGGTCGCCAACGGCGCGTACTTCACCTTCGTCGACACCAAGCTCAAGCAGTTGAGCTACCTCGGCCTCGACGCCACGCCCGCAGGCATCCTTTTGCGCAAGAACGTCGTCTTCTCCGGGCCGGACATCCGCGTCCGCTCGGTGGACGAGGGCCCCGGCGTCGCCGAGATCACCCTGATCTCCAAAAAGGACCCCACGGCGGGCAGCCTCACCCTGGTGTTCTCGCTGCGCCCCTTCGCCCTGGCGCAGTGGCGCGTCACCGATGCGCAAGGCATCGCCACCACCGTCACCCTGCAGAATCCGGAAACCGGCGTCTCCCTGCCCACCACTCTCTTCGACACGCCGCAAGCGCCTTGACAAGCCATGCGTATTACGCATTGCTGATATGTCTCTAGCGCGGGTGGCGATTCCTCGGACAAATTCCCACCTGTGGTTTATGGAGGGCACTGCAACGGTGTCCCTCGGAAGGTTAGCGGCCCCCCCAGCCGCCCCTTCGCTCCGATAGGAGACCCCGGCGCCCGGTTTCCCCCTAACCGGGCGCTTTTCTTTTGTATGCAAACCTCCCACATTCATACTCTGTCTGTCGGAGGTTCCCCCATGTCCAGTCTTCATCCCACCTTCTCCATGCCCTTCGTCACCGTCGATGGCGGCGGTGTCTTCCCGGTGCGGCGCATCTATTGCGTCGGCCGCAATTATGCCGACCACGCCCGCGAAATGGGCGCCGACCCCACCCGTGAGGCCCCGTTCTTCTTCGGAAAACCCGCCGACGCGGTGATCCAGGGCCACTCCGTTCCCTACCCGCCGCAAACCACGGACCTGCACCACGAGGTCGAACTCGTCCTCGCTCTCGGCAAAGGCGGATGCGGCCTCTCGCTGGAAGACGCGGACGCCGCAATCTACGGCTATGCCGTCGGCGTGGACCTCACCCGCCGCGACCTCCAGTCCGAGGCCAAATCCAAGGGCCGCCCGTGGGACATGGCCAAAGGCTTCGATCACTCTGCCCC
>JBFWJB010000344.1:0-3205 GCA_050253435.1 Rhodospirillaceae bacterium | reverse complement strand
CGAGGGGCCAGAACCGCCCCAGGCGATCGAAGGAGCATTGGTCGGATGGCCGAAGGGGCTGCCGCACAGGCCGTGAACCAGATGCCTCCGGCCCCCGGCGGGGACGGGGGCGTCCTGCTCCGCGAGTGCTTCATGGTCTATCCCGGGCGGCCGCTGCCCGAGTTCAACTCCCCCAACGCCATGGCCTATGCGGCGGAGGACCGCCGCAGCGGCCGCCCCGTGTTCGCCCTGGCGCTGTCGCCCGATCTGCCGGTGCGGCTTTCCACCATTCAGGCGATGAAGGGGCAGCAGTTCAACGCGGTGCTGCCGCTGGTCGATTACGACTTCGTGCTGTGGCCGCCGCTGCAGCGGCAGATCGTGCTGGTGGTCTTCGAGCGCCCGGCGGGCGGGCGCGTGGTGTCGTCGCTGGACGACACCTTCACCCCGATGTCGGACAACGACTACCAGAAGATCGTCCTCAAGCCGCTGACCCAGGGGCTGGAGGAGCTGAAGGGCCGCGGCATCGTGCATCGCGGCATCCGCCCGACCAACCTTTTCTTCATGGATGCGGAGCGCACCCGCCCGGTGTTCGGCGAGTGCATCAGCGCGCCGCCCGCCTATGACCAGCCGACGCTGTGCGAGCCGATCGAATCCGCCATGGCGCAGCCGGAAGGGCGCGGCCAGGGGACCTATGCCGACGACATGTACGCCTTCGGCGTCACCCTGTTGTTTCTGCTGATCGGGCGCCGCCCCGGCAGCGCCAAGGGCAACGAGCTTCTGCGCGCCAAGATCACCATGGGCAGCTTTGCGGCGATGGCCGGGGAGGCGCGCTTCTCCCTGGCGATGATCGAAGTGCTGCGCGGTCTTCTCATCGATGCGCCGGAGATGCGCTGGGACCTCGACGGGGTGAAGATGTGGCTCGGCGGGCGGCGGTTGAGCCCGCTGCTCGCCAAGCCGGAAAAACGCGCGCAACGCGCCTTCCGTTTCTGCGGCGCCGAGGTGGTGTCGCGGCGAGAGCTTGCCCACATGCTCGCCGCCAATTGGGAGCAGGCGGCCGGTCCGATCATGGACGGCCAGGTCGAGGTGTGGCTGCGCCGCTCTCTGGACGAAAAAACCCTGGCCGAGG
The DNA here is from genome assembly GCA_050253435.1 of Rhodospirillaceae bacterium. Classification (GTDB taxonomy): domain Bacteria; phylum Pseudomonadota; class Alphaproteobacteria; order Rhodospirillales; family Rhodospirillaceae; genus Oleispirillum. Next base: position 2,100 of record JBFWJB010000344.1, on the reverse strand, counting down.
CGGTGGCCGATCAGGTGCGCGCCGCAAGCTTCCCGATTGCCGGGAACAGCGGGCCGACCACCGACACCGTGGTGGCGCGGGTGTGCATGCTGCTCGATCCGCACGGACCGCTGCGCTACAAGTCGTCGCGCTTCTTCCTCGATGCGCTGGGGCCGGTGCTGGCGGTGGCGACGATGCAGCAGAAGGACGTGCGCTCCATCGCCGAATGCATCCTGCGGGAGATTCCGGAAGGCTGGTTCGAGGCGCAGCCCACCTTCGACCCGTCGTTCGTGCAGACCATGGCGCAGGTCAAGACGATCCGCGGGTTCCTGCGGCAGTCGCAGCCGGGGTTCGGCGTGGAGCGCTGCCTCTACGAGCTCAACGAGAGCCTGCCGTGCCTCAGCCCGCTGGTGCTTTCCGACTACGTGCTCGACATCGAGGACCTGCTGCCCGCGCTCGACGCGGCGGCCAAGCGCATGGACGGTAAGTCCTGGCCGGCGGACCGCCACATCATCGCCTTCGTCGCCGCGCGCTTTAATTTCGACGTGGACAAGCAGATCAACGCGCTCAACAGCACCCAGGCGGACACCTCGGCGCTCGGGCTTCTGAGCCTGCTCGCGGTGCTGCAATGGCGCCTCGGGCCGGAAGCCCTGCACGGGCTTTCCGGCTGGATCGGCGGCCTGGTCGGCCCGATCATCAACAGCTATCACAACCGCGAGGTGCGCCGCCGCCTGGAGCGCGAGGTGCCGAAACTGGTGCGCAAGGGCAGCCTGCCCGACCTCTACAATGCGCTCGACGACGTGGAGGAGCGGCAGAAGGATCTGGACGGCTTCGCCTGGGCGAAGGCGGAATACGCCGGCGCGGAACAGGAAATCCTCGATCTGGAGAACGACACCACGACCCGCGACGCCCAGGCGCAGCGGGTCGGGCAGCAGAGCGCGGCGATCATGGCGGTGATGATCGGCCTGATTACCATCTGCGTTCTCCTTGCTATGCAGTTGTGGTGAGCCATGGCCAAGAAACCCGCCCCCCGCAAGACCTCCGCCCCGCCGCCCGCCAGACCTCTGGCGAAGGGCGGCACGATGAGCCGCATCCTGGTGGTGTCGCTGGTGATCTTCATCGGCCTGATGTTCCTGCCGACGGTGGTGTTTCTGCTTTTCGCCATGCTGCCGACGGCGGCGGCCTATGTGGTGGACCGCAGCTCGGAGAAGTACGAGTGGATCTGCGTCGGCGGGCTGAACTTCGCCGGAGCCTCGCCTTTCCTCCTCAACCTGTGGACCGGTCGGCACACCATCGAGGCGGCGGTGAGCCAGCTCACCGACGTGTTCAACCTCGTCGCGATGTACGGCGCGGCGGGCCTGGGGTGGATGCTGTTCATCGTGCTGCCGCCGGTGGTGGGGGCGTTCATGCAGTTTTCCGCCCAACGCCGCATCACCGTGCTCAAGACGACGCAGACCCAGCTGGTCCAGGCCTGGGGGCCGGAAGTCGCCAAGCCCAAGGGCTGACCGCCTCCCGCCAATGAAAAACCCCGCGCCGGAAAGCGCGGGGTTTTCGTTTGGCGGGGCAGGGCCCTAGAAGTGGAGGTTCTGCTCGACCACGGCGGCGCGCATGCTCTTTTGCAGCTTTTCGAGCGCGCGCACCTCGATCTGGCGGATGCGTTCCCGCGAGATGCCGTATTCGCGGGAGAGGTCCTCCAGCGTCGCCGGGCTTTCGGAGAGGCGGCGGGCCTGCAGGATGCGGCGTTCGCGTTGGTTCAGGAGGCACATCGCGTCCTTGAGCAGGCGGCGGCGTTCGCCCAGTTCCTCGCGTTCGGCGAGAAGGGTCTCCTGATCGTCGCTGTCGTCCACCAGCCAGTCCTGCCATTCGCCGTCGCCGTCGATGCGCAGGGGCGCATTCAGCGAGTGATCGGGGCTGGAGAGGCGGCGGTTCATGCTGATCACGTCGGTCTCGGTGACGGCGAGCTTTTCCGCTATCGCGGTCACCACCTCGGGGCGGAGGTCGCCTTCCTCGATCGCCTGCATCTGGCCCTTGAGCTTGCGCAGGTTGAAGAACAGCTTCTTCTGCGCCGCGGTGGTGCCCATCTTCACCAGCGTCCAGGAGTGCAGGATGTATTCCTGAATC
>JBFWJB010000343.1:0-3206 GCA_050253435.1 Rhodospirillaceae bacterium | reverse complement strand
CCACCAGGTTGGCCAAGTCATAGGCCTTCTGCCGCACCGTCTGCGTATCGGGGCCGCTGATGCGGTACTTCACGGGCCAGCCCACCGGCGGCCCAAGCTCCATCGCCGAGGCCCGCACCGTCGCTTCCGGCAGTTCGGCGGAGAGGCCAGATTGCAGCCGGGCGGCGAGCGCGTCGCGCACCTCGACGCTCTTCGCCACCACCACCGCCTGGGCGAAATAGTCGTGATCGAGTTGCACGTCCATCGGCAGGTAGAAGCGGACCGCCCCCTGCCCGACATAAACGCTGTAGCTTGCAACGTCCGGATCGGCGGCGAAGCGGGTTTCGAGCTTCTTCACCATCGCCTCGGTCGCTCCGATCTCGGCATTCTGCGGCAGGGTCAGCTCGACGAAAAGCTCCGGCCTGTCCGATGGCGGGAAGAACTGCTGTTCCAGGCGCGGATAGAGTCCGAGGGCGGCGGCGAACGCCGCCACCGTTACGGCGATCACCCACCAGCGGCGCGCCAGGCAGAACAGCAGGACGCGGCGGAAGACCCCGACGATGCGTTCCGCCGAGCCCTCCGGCGCGCGGACCATGGTGGGGGGGAGGATGGCCACGCCGATCAGCGGCGCGAACACCACCGCCACCACCCAGGAAATCAACAGGGACAGTGCCATGATCGCGAACATGGAGAAGCAGTATTCCGCGGTAGCGCTGCGGGCGAAACCCACGGGCACGAAGCCCGTCACGGTCACCAGGGTGCCGGTGAGCATGGGGAAGGCGGTCAGGGTATAGGCGGCGACGGCGGCGTCGTGACGGTTCGCGCCTTCCTCGAGCTTCGTCACCATCATCTCGACGGTAATCATCGCGTCGTCGACGAGCAGGCCGAGGGCGATGATCAGGGTACCGAGGGAAACCCGGTGCAGGTCGATGCCGAAGAGCTTCATGCCGACGAAGGTGGCGGCGAGCACCAGCGGGATCGACAGGGCGACCACCGTCCCGGCCCGCAGCCCGAGGCTGAGAAAGCTCACCACGAGGACGATGATCACCGCCTCGGTCAGGGATTTGACGAAACCGTGCACCGAGGACTTCACCACCCCGGTCTGGTCGGCGACCTGGACGACGTCGATGCCGACCGGGCGGTCCGCGGTAAGCCCATCCATGCACTGGTGAATCGCCGCACCCAGTTTCAGGATATCTCCGCCATCGGCCATGGAAACGGCGAGCCCGATCGCGGGCTTGCCGTCGACGCGGAACATCGGCTGCGGCGGATCGGTGAAACCGCGGCGCACCGTGGCGACGTCGGCGAGTCGGAAGAACCGGCCGTTGGCACGCAGGTTGATCCGCGACAGGTCCGCCTCGGAGGCGAAACCGCCGGACACCCGCAGCAGAAAACGCTCGCCTGCCGCCGTCACCTCGCCCGCGGGCACCACCGCGTTCTGCGCCGCGAGACTTTTCAGCACGTCGGCCTGGCTGATTCCCATGGCGGCGAGCCTGCGGGTGGAGAACTCCAGGGTGACCACCTCGTCCTGAGTGCCGATCAGCGCGGTCTTGCCGACATTGGGAAGGCGCACGAGCGCGGCGCGCACGCTCTCCGCATAGTCGCGCAACGCGCGATAGCCGAAGCCGTCGCCGGTGAAGGCGTAGACGATGCCGTAGGTATCGCCGAACTCGTCGTCGAAGTACGGACCATAGACTCCCGACGGCAGTTCGTGGGCGATGTCGCCGGTCTTCTTGCGCACCTGATACCAGAGGTCGGGCACCGCCGCGGGCAGCGTGCTGTCCTTCAGGGTGACGAAAATCACCGATTCGCCGCCGGTGGTATAGCTCTTCAGGTAGTCGAGGTTGTCGAGATCCTGCAGCTTCTTCTCGATGCGCTCGGTGACTTGCAGGAGGGTCTCGTCCGGGCTCGCGCCCGGCCACACCGTCTTCACCACCATCGTCTTGATGGTGAACGGCGGATCCTCGTCGCGCCCCAGCGTGGCGTAGGACCACACCCCGGCCAGCGCCGTCAGCACCATGAAATAGATCACCAGGACACGGTGGGTGAGCGCCCACTCCGAGAGGTTGAATTTCATGATCCGCTCCCGGTCTCCGGCTTCACCGCCTGGCCCGGGCGCAGGGTCTGCACCCCGGCGGCGACCACCCGCGCACCTTCTGCCACGCCGTCCGCGATCAGCACCGTGCCGGGATCGATGCGCGCCACCTTCACCTTGACCAGAGACACCGTGGACGCGGCGGGATCGACCACCCACACCGCGGGTGCGCCGTCCTGCTGGAACAGGGCGGAAGACGGCAGCTCGGCGACCCGGCTGCTGCCGGTCGCGAAGTGCCCGAACACGCTCATGCCGAGGCGCATCGCGGCGGGCGCGTCCTCCGGCAGGGCGGCCTTGACCGTGTAGGTGCGGGTCACCGGATCGGCGCTGGGCGAGATTTCGGTGATCCTGGCGGCAACGGAAATCTCCGGCGCATCCAACAGGGCGACCGTCACCCCTGCGTCCTTCGGCAGAGAGAGCAGCAGCGCCTGGGAGAGGGAGAATACCGCGTCCTTATGGCTCAGGCGGGCGAGGCGCGCCACCATCTGCCCCGCGGCCACCACCTGCCCCGCCTCGGCGCCCAGCGCCGTCACCGTGCCGTCCGTCGGCGCGGTGAGGTCGGCATAGGCGAGCTGGTCGCGGGCGAGGCGCAGCTTGGCGCGCGCCGCCTTCACCGCTGCTGCTGCTGCTGCATGCGCCCGTTCCGCCGCCTCCAGGGCCGCGGCGGTGGACCAGCCGTCGGCGTGCAGTTTGGTCTTGCGGCGCGCCTCGGCGGCGGCCTGCACCAGGGCCGCCTGCGCGGCGGCGAGGTCGGCCTCGGCGGCGGTCGCCTGGTTGCGCTGGTCCTGCGCGTCCAGGCGCGCGATCACCTGCCCGGCATGCAGCACCTGGCCGAGTTCCAGGTTGCGCTCGGCAATTCTCCCGCCGATGCGGAACCCGAGGTCGCTTTCGTAATGGGGACGGATTTCCCCCACCTGCACGGCGACCGTCGGCCGATCGGCATAGTGCACCCGCAGCGTCTCCACCGGACGCACCGGCGCCTGCGGCGGCGACGCATCGTCGCACCCGGAGAGCAGAACCGCGGCAAGCGCCGCCGCACCGAAAAACCGTATCCCGGAAACCACCATTACCTTGCCTCTTGCAAGCCGCTCAACACCGTGGAAATCACCTGCGCAAGCAGACGCCTGGGCTC
>JBFWJB010000342.1:0-3215 GCA_050253435.1 Rhodospirillaceae bacterium | reverse complement strand
TCCTATAACGGCCGCCCCCTGGTGCCCGAGGTGCTGGTCAAGGGCAGCCAAAGCTGCGTCACCCGCCGCCGGCCCGACTACGAGGACATGCTCGCCCTCGAAACCCTGCCCAACTGGCTGTGACGGGTTGAAAACAAAAACTTTGCGAGGGGACATTTCCGCCTTGGGAATGCCCACCGGGCATTCCCACCGCCTCCGGCGGTCGGCTCCAATCCCCTCGCGCACCCCATAACTTTTGGTTTTTGCGCGCAGCGCGATAGAACCGTCACGCCGCGTGACGGTCGATGGCCGCTGCGCGGCGAAAAAACTTAGGGGAGGTGCGGAGGGTCCGCGACCCTCCGCGAAGTTTTGGTTTTTACGGCTTGGCCGGGGCCGGGGCCGCCGGAGCGGCGGGTTTTTCTTCCTGCATCGCGGACTTGGCGGAGGGCGCCTCGGCGAAGGTGACCTCGTAGCGCACCGCCGCGGCGGAGGGATCTTCCATGCGGATCTGGAAGCCGACCTGGGCGCCGCCTTCGAGGCTATCCTTGCGCGGCTTCGCGTAGGCTTCCTGGATGGTGCTGCCGCCGGTATCGAGGAGGACGAGGCGCAGCAGGGGAACCGGGCGTTCCTCCTTCACCACGTTGGCGATGACGCCGCGCACCAGCAGCACCGAAAGCTTGCCTTCCTTGACCATTTCCGAGGTGACGCCGCGGAATTCCAGGCCGTCGCCGAGGAGTTCGATCGGCACGCCGAGCGACTTGTAGAGCGGCGCCGCGCCGGGGAAGCGCTGCACGATCTGCACCCGTGCGAACCACAGCGCCGCGCCGATGCCGCCGAGCAGCACGATGAGGAAGATCAGCTTGCCCCAGATGCTTTTCTTCTCGGTGGTTTCGATACGCGTGGCGAGCACCTTAGGGATATCTTCGGCGCGCGCGCCGAGCAGGGAATCCACATCCACGGTGTTGGCGGAGGCGTCGTCGGCGCTGCGCGTGCCGGCGAGCGCGGAGGGGTCGTCCGGCGGCGCAATGGTGGGAATGTCGAAGTCGTCGCCCTGCTTCGCCGCGTTGGCGTCGAGGCCCGCCTCCATCGGCAGGCTGCCCGCGGCGGAGGGCGGAGCGGCGGGCATCGCCTCCGGCATGCCGACGGGTTCGGATTCGAGCGGCAGGTCGCCCGCGCCCACGGTGGCGGTCGGCGGCATCAGGGGCGGCGGAGCCGGGCGGCGCGGCGGAGGCGGAGGCGGCTCCATCGGCTCCATCGGCTCCACGGAGACCGGCGGCTGCGCGAGGGGAGCGGATTCCGGCATCTGGTGCCACGTATGCCCGCACTTGAAGCAACGCACCTTGCGCCCCTTCGTTCCCAGGACCGCATCGGCGATCGAGAACTTAGTCGCGCACTCGGGGCAGGAGATGATCATGCCGCCAGACCTTCTTTAGCAATTGGCCGGACTACGGTTTTTCACTTATATGGGAGTGCCGCCCGGAACTCAAGCATTCCCACGTACGCCGCCCGAGCGGAAGCTGGACCGCGCCCTTTGCTCGTGCCATTGTGAGGCCCATGAAACCCGAACGCCCCCTGTCCGGCCGCCGCGCCCCCATCGAGTCCGCGATCGTACGGCTCGAGAACGTCGGCTTGCGCTATGGCCAGGGGGGCGAGGTGCTGCGCGACATCTCGATGGTGCTGCAGTCCGGCTCGTTCCATTTTCTCACCGGAGATTCCGGCGCCGGCAAGTCCTCGCTGCTGAGCCTGATGTACCTGGCGCGGCGGCCCTCGCGCGGACGCATCGAGATGTTCGGCATCGACGCGACGCGGATGTCGCACGCCATGCTGCCGCGGGTGCGCCGCCGCATCGGCCTGGTGTTCCAGGATTTCCGCCTGCTCGACCACCTCTCCGCGCTCGACAACGTGGCGCTGCCGCTGCGCGTCGCCGGGGTGAAGGAATCCGAGATCGCCCGCCACGTGCCGGAGCTGCTGCACTGGGTCGGCCTGGGCGACGCCCTGAAGGTGAAGCCGCCCGAGCTTTCCGGCGGCGAGAAGCAGCGCATCGCCATCGCCCGCGCGGTGATCAACCGCCCCGACCTGCTGCTCGCCGACGAACCGACCGGCAACGTCGACGACCGCATCGCGCAGCGCCTGATGCACCTGTTCATCGAGCTCAACCGCCTCGGCACCACGGTGGTGATCGCCACCCACAACGAGCCGCTGATCCGCCGCTTCGGCTTTCCGCGGCTGCATCTCGAGGACGGCGGCCTGGCCGTCCTCGGCCCGATGGAGGCGGAGCCATGATCCGCTTGCGCCGCCGCTCCGACCTGCCGTTCGGCCACGACGCCACCGCCGCCTTTCTGCCTGCGATGATCGCGATGATGGTGTTCCTCGCCACCCTGGCGCTTTCCGGCGCGCTGGTGCTGGACAACCTGCTCTCGCGTTGGAACCGCGACATCAAGGGCACGCTGACGGTACAGGTTCTGCCCACGGAATCCGACCCGGCCTCGAAGCTGACGAAACAGCGCGTCGAAAAGGCGGTGCGCATCCTCGAGGAGACCCCCGGCGTCACCCAGGTGCGCCCCTTGACCGCGCAGGAGCTTGCAGCGCTGATCGAACCCTGGCTCGGCGACACCGGGCTGGTCGCCGACCTGCCGCTGCCGCGCCTGATCGACGTGACGATCAGCGAGGACAGCCCGCCCAGCCTGGAGGGCCTCGCCGCGCGGCTGAAGAAGGCGGTGCCCGGCGCCTCGGTGGACGACCACCGCATCTGGCTCGCCCGCGTGGTGCGCCTCGCCGACGGGCTGGAAATGCTGGCCAAGGCGGTGATGGTGCTGGTCACGCTCGCCGCCGCCGCCGCCGTGGTGTTCGCCACCCGCGCGGGGCTGTCGATCCACCGCCAGAGCATCGAGATTCTGCATCTGGTCGGCGCGCGCGACGGCTACATCGGGCGGCAATATGCGCTGCGCGCCCTGGCGCTCGGCAGCGGCGGCGCGGCGGCCGGGTTCGCGCTTGCAGTGCCGGTGCTGCTCGGCCTGGGCGCCATGGCCAAAACCCTGGAAGGCGGCCTGCTGGCGGAGATCGGCCTTTCCCCCGCGCACTGGGCGATTCTCGCCGCGGTGCCGGTGGCCGCCGCCCTGCTCGTCATGGCGTCCGCCTTCCTGACCGTGCTCGGAACCCTGTCCAGGATGCTATGAGACGCGCCGCCCGCACCCTCTCGGTCGCCATCGTCAGCGCCCTCGTCCTGTGGGCGCTGG
>JBFWJB010000341.1:0-3212 GCA_050253435.1 Rhodospirillaceae bacterium | reverse complement strand
GAGCCGGCCGTTCTCCGCCGTGGCCTCGACATGCAGCGGCACGGCGCGGCCGGGCTGGACGCGCCCGGAATCCCCCTTGAAGGTGACGGCATGGCCGGAAACCGTGGCCCCGCCCTCGGCGCGGAACGGCCCCTGCGGCGACTGCGCCTGCGCGGTAAGGGCGATGCCGTCGGCGGCGAGGGTGCGCGCCGTGCCGTCGCGGTAGGCGATGCGCCCGTCGCGCACCAGAAGCTTCTCCACCGCGATCGGCAGGTCGTCTTCCGCCTGCGCCGCGGCGGCGGACGCAGCGGCGGCAGCGGCGGCGGTGGGCGCGGAGACGGCGGGTGCGGCGGCGTCCGGCCGTGGCGGCATCTGCCCCGGCGGCACGAAGGACCAGTTGCCGCGTCCGGCGCGGCGCTCCAGGACCAGGCGCGGGGAGTCGAGCTCCACCGCCTGCGCCACCAGGCGGCCGCGCAACAGGTCGCCCGCGGAGACGGTGATGGTCATCCGCTTGACGTCGAGCATCCAGGGTTCGGCGCTGTCCGGCCAGTTGGCCAGCCGCAGCCCTTCCGCGTGCAGGCGCGGCGTCGGCAGAAGGGAGAAACCGATCTCGCCGATGGCGAGTTCGCGCCCCGTCGCCTCGTAGGCGGCGCGTTCCAGGCGGCGCTGCACCGCGGCCTCGTCGATCAAAAGAGGCGGCAGCGCGGCCGCTGCCGCCAGCAGCCCGGCAACGGCGATCAGCCCGTAACGCAAGGATCTCTTCACGGCTCGGTCTTCCCCCGGAGTTCGGCGGCGGCCTTCGGCCGCTCGTTGCCGGCTCGCCCGGAGCATAGCGCAAGACGCGCCGGAATGCCCCATGCGATCGCAGGAAAAATGCCCTGGACGCGCCGCAGATGCAACCGCCTCTTGCCCTTCCGGGTGCGGCGCGTTAAGTGGGGAGACGCGATTCGCGGCGACGGACGGATTTCCATGAGTGTCTGGGGAAAAATCATCGGCGGCATGGCCGGCTTCTCGCTGGGCGGGCCGTTGGGCGCCGTCCTCGGCGCGGTGCTGGGCCACGCGGTGGACAAGAAGATGGGCGGCGGCGAGGCCATGGCCCCGCCGTGGCTGGGCGCGACGCCGCGCTCCGAATACGAGCGCCAGGCCGCCTTCACCCTGGCGGTGATCGCGCTGTCCGCCAAGATGGCCAAGGCCGACGGCGTGGTCACCCGCGCCGAAATCGACGCCTTCAAGCGGCTGTTCCAGATTCCGCCTGCCGAGATGCACAAGGTCGGCGCGATGTTCGACGAGGCGCGGCAGACCGCCGACGGCTTCGAGGTCTACGCCGCGCAGATCGCGGGCCTGTTCTCCGACAGCCCGGCGGTGCTGGAGGAGCTGCTGCACGCGCTCTTCCTGATCGCGCAGGCGGACGGCGCGCTGCACCCGAGCGAGGTTTCCTTCCTCTCCCGCGTCGCACAGATCTTCGGCTTCTCGCCCGCGCACTTCGAGACCATCCGCGCCCGCGCCGCGGCGGGCGGCGGCGCCACCGGCGCGGCGGCGGACAGCGGCGAAGACCCCTACGCGGTGCTCGGGCTCACCCGCTCCGCCACCGACCAGGAGATCAAGGACACCTACCGCCGCCTGCTGCGCGAGAACCACCCCGACGTGCTGACCGCCAAGGGCATGCCGCCGGAGCTGGTGGCCAACGCCAACCGCACCATGGCGGCGATCAACGCCGCCTTCGACCGGATCAAGCGCGAGCGGGGTATGAAGTGACCCCTGCTCCCGTACCCGACCGTCTGGGCGGCCGCGACATGCTGTTCGCGACCCTGGTGGTCTCCTGTTGGGGTCTCAACTACGCCGCGGTGAAGCTGAGCGTCACCGAGCTGCCGCCGCTCTTCGCCACGGCGCTGCGCTTCGCCATCGTCGCGGTGCTGGTGATGCCCTTCGTGCGGCTGAAGCGGGAGCAGATTCCCGCGCTGCTGCTGCTCTCCCTGACCATGGGCAGCCTGCACTTCGGCGTGCTGTTCTACGGCATGGTGGATATCGACGCCGCCACCGCCGCCATCGTGCTGCAGACCACGGTGCCCTTCGGCGTGCTGGTCGGGGCTCTCTTCTTCCACGAGCGCATCGGCCCGCGCCGGGCGCTCGGCGTGCTGCTCGGCTTTGCCGGCGTGGTGGTGCTGGCGGGCGAACCGGGCGGCGGCAGCCCGCCCTTGTCCATCGCGCTGCTGCTGCTTGCGGCGATCTGCTGGGCGGGCTCCTCCGCGCTGTTCAAGGTGATGCCGTCGATCTCCAGCCTCGCCTACATCGGCGGCACCGCCCTTTTCGCCGTGCCGCAGATGCTCGCCGCCTCGTGGCTGCTGGAGGACGGCCAGACCGCCGCGATGGCGGCGGCGGGCCCGTTCGCCTGGGGCGGCGTGATCTTCTCGGCGATCGCCGCCTCGATCGTCGGCCACGGCCTGTGGTATGGTCTGGTGCAGCGCCACGAGCTGTCGCTGGTGGTGCCGTTCACCCTGCTCGCCCCGGTGATCGGCGTGGCCACCGCGGTGACCATCCTGGGGGAACCGATGAGCCTGGAGCGGCTGCTCGGCGGCTGCCTGACCCTGTCCGGCGTCGCGTTGATCCAGTTTTCCTGGCCGCGCCGACGCACCCGTTCGATCTGAGGTCCGCCATGGTCTCCCTCCGCACCGATCCCGCCTCGCCCAATCACGACGCCCGCCCGGCGGGCGCGCCGGTCGACATGCTGGTGCTGCACTATACCGGCATGGAGACCGCCGCCGCGGCGCTGGCGCGCCTTTGCGACCCGGCGGCGAAGGTGAGCGCGCACTACCTGATCGACGAGGACGGCGCGGTGCATGCCCTGGTGGCGGAGGACCGCCGCGCCTGGCATGCCGGAGTTTCCGCCTGGCGCGGGGAGGCGGACGTCAACGCCCGCTCCATCGGCATCGAACTGGTCAATCCCGGCCACGAGTTCGGCTACCGCGACTTCCCGGCGCGGCAGATCGACGCGCTCGCCGACCTCTGCCGGGAGATTCTCGCCCGCCACCCGATCCCGCCGCGCAACGTCGTCGGCCATTCCGACGTCGCGCCGCGCCGCAAGACCGACCCGGGCGAACGCTTCCCCTGGCCTGCGCTGGCGAAACTCGGCATCGGCCTTGCGCCGCAGCCCGCCGCCGTGCCGCACTGGGGCCTGGCGTGGACCGAACCCGCGCTCGCCCGCTACGGCTACGACACCGCCGACCCGCACGCCG
>JBFWJB010000340.1:0-3243 GCA_050253435.1 Rhodospirillaceae bacterium | reverse complement strand
GGCGTGCTGGGCGCCTTCCGCCTGGGAAGCGGCCCTGGCGCTGTTCTCGGTGATCGCGGCGATGGAGGCCATCAACTGTTCGGCGGAAGCGGACATCGCCTGCCCGGCGGACTGCGCCTCCTCGACCGAGAGCAGCAGCAGCGCCACCGAGGTCAACGCCTCCTGCGCGCCGATCGCCGCCCGTACCGCCTCGGAGAGATGCTGCGTGGTGTTCTCGCGCGGCGGCGGTGGCGGCGGCGCCGCGGGCTCCTCGCGGACCGGCGGCGGCGGGGCGTCGGCCGCGGCGGCGCGCAGCCGCGCATCCGCGGCGCTTCCGGCAAGATAGCCGAGAACCCCGGCGGCGGCGGCCCCGGCAAGCGCCAGCCCCAGCGGCGGCAGGGCCTGCGTCGCGGCGGCTCCCGCAACTGCGGTGCAGCAGAGCGCACAAAGAGCTGAGAACCGCCAACGGAAGGCCGTGCCGGAGCTTTCCATGGATAACGTCCTTTCCTCAATGTGCGGGGAAGCGAAGCGGAATCGTGGCGGCTTGGGATCGTTCAAAGGAAAGATTTGTGAGAGATGGGATGCCTGCGCGCGCCATGCAATACCCATTTTATCAATGCGGAAATAGGGCCGGGAGCCGCCGGGTCAGGCCGCCGCCTGGCGCGGCACCCACAGGAAGCGGGTCTTCGCCGCCTCGGGCAGCCGCCGCACCACGCGCACCAGCGCCGCGGTGAACAGCAGGCAAACCACCAGGCGGATCCACAGCACGCCGTTGATCTCCGCGCCGATCAACAGCATCAGCACGGTATCCTCGATCAGCGAATGGCAGATGCCCATGAACGACAGCGAGAAGAACACGTCCTCGGAGGCGAGCTCGCCGCTGCGCGCGTCCTTGAGGATGATGCCGGAGCCGTAGGAGAGCCCGAGCGTCATGCCGATCATGGTGATCGTCGAGGCCTTGGTGCCGATGCCGATGAGGCGCATCACCGGCTCCATGGCGCGGCTGATCATGTTGAGCGCGCCGATCTCCCGCAGGATGCGCATCGCCACCAGCAGCGCGAAGATCACCACGGAAATCGACAACAGCTTCTTCGCCTCGCCGAGCACCCAGACGGCGAGGGAGGGGTTGGCGGATTCGGCGGGCAGGGGAATCGCCGCGATGCCCTGGTGCATGCCGGTGGCGGAGGTGAGGGCGGAATAGGCGATGCCGAAAAGAAGCGCCACGCCGACGCGGATCACCACCTGGCCGAAGAAGCGCACGCCGCAGCGGTGCGCGATGCCCGCCTCCACCGGCAGGCCGTGGGCGATCAGCATCATCGCGCCCAGGGTGGTGACCTGCGCCACGGTGAGCGGCTCGGCGCTGCCCTGCGCCAGCTGCAAAAAGATGATGATTCCGGCGTAGACGCCGTTGAGCAGCGTTGCGGCCCAGGCCAGGCCCATCTCTGCGGGCAGCCCGACGAGGTTCATCAGGGGCTGCAGCGGCAGCGCGAGGTAGCGGATGAGGTCGAATTCCTGCAGCACCTTCACCGCGACGATCGCGGGGATCATCACCAGGTAGAGGTCGCGGGAAACCCGCAAGGTGTCGCGTGCGATGTCGAGGACGGCGGAACGGACGGAGCGCGCAAGGCTCATGGAGAGGCATCCCGAAATTGGGGGCGGGGAGAGGACGTATGTGTGCTCCGGATTGTCCGGCGGCGCAAGGCCGATCAGTCGCCGTCTTGCGGCGCGGCGAAGCGGGTCGGCGGCCGGCGCAGCGGGCGCGGCGGCGAAAACTCGGCGACGTCGGCGGGGTGCGGCGCGACCAGGGGGGCGTCGCTGCGTCCGTCGGGCGCGCCCGCGGCCAGGCCCATCTCGCGCAGCAGCACGTCCATCGGCACGAAGCCCTCGGGCCGCGCGCTCGGCAGCCGGGGCGGCGCGGCCTCGGCGCTCGCGGCGCGCAGCACCGGGCGGGGATGGCTGGCGGCGAGGTCGAAGGTCTTTTTGGGCGGAAATCCGATCATCACACACCTCCGGGACACGGTTGCCGTGCTGACGCCGGAGTCAGCACATCATGCCAGCCGGGCGGGGGCAAGCCCCGAACGCGGCGGAGGGGAATCCTCCTTTATGGTCAAGGGCGCGCGTTCCAGGCGACGATGCTGTCCAGCATTCCGGCCCAGGTGGCGCACAAGGCGACTCGCAAGGCGTGTTCGCCGGGCGGCGAGCCGGGGGGCGTATCGGCGGCGGCGAAGGGGGCCTGCGCCTCCTGCCGGGTGGAGAGGAGTGGCCGCCCGTCCACCTCGGAAACGAGGTAAGTGGCGGAAACGTCGGCGGATCCTTCGCCTTTCTTGGTCTGGCGGATCTGCGTGGCGAGGGTTTCGAGGCGGATGGTGATCGGCTTGCCGCTAGCACTCCACACCGTGGCGAGCGGCGCGCCGTCGCTGTTCCATTCGCGCAGGTGGGCGAGCGCCGGGGAGGGCTCGCCGTCGATGGCGCTCAGCCGAAAGGGCAGCTTGCGGCTCTGCGCCGTGCTGTGCAGAGCCGCGGCCTCGGCGGCGGCGGAGCGCAGGGCGGGGACGGCGCGCGCCAGCGCCGTCTGCGCCGCCGCGGCGATCGCGGCGTCCACCGGCGAGATGCCGGCGAGCAGCGCGGTGTGGCGGTCGGCCTCGCCGCGGCCCTTCACCGTATCGCGCCAGACGGCCGCGCCGCCCGGCAGGACCAGCTCCAGCGACATTTCCACTTCGGCTCTGGCGGCTTCGGTCCACGCCGGGGAAGTCTCGCGGAAGGAGAGCGCGGTGACGCGCAGGGAGAGCGGCGGCTGCCTCGCCTGCGCCGGACCGGGCAGCAGCATGTCGAGGGCTGCCTTCAGGCGCGCGGCGAAGTCCGCGGTGCGTTCCGGCGTTTCGAGGGGGTGGTCGAGCGCCACCTCGGCGACCACGGGACGGTCTGCGGCGGCGTGGCGGTTCGCCCCCACCTCGACCCATAGCTGGTGGGTGAAGGAATCGAGATTGGCGGAAAACGCGCGGTAGCGCGCGGCGCGCTGCGTGGATTGGCGCAGCGGCAGGGAGTCGCGCACCGTCACCCGCGCGGCGGTGGCGATTCGGTCGTTGAAGAGAACGCGCCCGGCGGGGTCGGTGACGCGGTAGAGGATGGCGGCATGCCCGACGCCGACGCCGTCGGGATCGACCGTGGAGGTGCTTTCCACCTCGCGCAGTTCCACCGTCACCCCGGCGGCGGCCTTGTCGCGGAACACGCCGCTGTCGCGCAGCTGGCGCAGCGCCATGTCGC
>JBFWJB010000339.1:0-3252 GCA_050253435.1 Rhodospirillaceae bacterium | reverse complement strand
ACACGAGAACCGCGGTGGTCAGACACAAGGCTGCCACGGTTGTAATCTTTTTCATTCGAACCTCCCGAAACGTGTGGTCGCTCAAACGCGTTGATTATCCAACCAATGCCGAAAACTAGAACATGGAGGCCGGCGCGCACCCTATTGCAAATTGGCTATGGACAATTCGAATCTGTTTATAAGCAGCAGGACTCAGAACGGAAAAGACTATTACTCACAACAATATAGTGGTTATTGCCCGCCTCTTTCGCCTCTGCCTGTCCCCGCTTTCATGAGGCGAAGCGGCATCGACCGCACCCTCTTTGTGCTATACTGCGCCGCCACGGCGGGAGCGGCCGCGCCGGAAATCGGGACGAAAACGTGCCGGACCAGTTCGACAGAAATTTTTCCCTCAGCCATTTGAGCGTGTTCGCCGCGGTGCTGGAGCACGGGCGCATTTCCGACGCAGGCAAGTCCATGCGCCGCAGCCCCTCCGCCGTGTCGCGGTCGATCGGCCTTCTCGAGGAAAAATTCGGCCGCCCGCTCCTGGTGCGTTCCACCACCGGGGTGTCGCCCACGCCGGAGGGAGAGCTCGTCGCGGCGCGCTGCCGCATCATCCGGACGGAGCTGGCGGGCCTGCGGGTGCGGCTGAACCAGGCGGTGAAGGACGGCGTGCGCGCCAACGCCGCGGTGTTCCAGATGCAGGTCGACGTTTCGCGGCTGCGCGCGGTGATCGCGGTGCACGACTTCGGCTCGGCGCAGCGGGCGTGCCTGCCCCTCGACATCTCGCAACCCGCGGTTTCCGCGTCGATCCACCACCTCGAAACCGACCTCGGGGTGAAGCTGTTTTCCCGCACCGCCTCCGGCATGATCGCCACCCCGGCCGGCGTCTCCAGCGCCTTCTGCTTCAAGCGCATCCTCTCGGAACTGCGCAAGATCAAGGACGATGTGGACTCCTGCGACGGGACGCCGCGGGGCCTGGCCTGCGTCGGCGGGTTGGCCTATTCCCGCAAGGCGCTGCTTCCCGAGGCGATCAAACGCTCCCTCTCCACCCATCCGGGCATCGTCGTGCGCACCATCGAGGGCACCATCGGCGCGCTGCTGACCGCCCTGCACGCGGGCGAGATCGACGCGCTGATCTGCGCCCAGCCCAGCCCGACGCTGCTCGAAGGCGTGTCGCTGGAGCGCATCGTCTGGAACCAGATGGGGCTCTTCGTCTCCCGGCATCATCCTCTCGCCGGGCGTTCCCGGCTGTCGGCGGCGGAGGTGCTGAGCTACCCGTTCATCCTTTCCCCCGCGGGAACCGTGACCAGGGGGCTGCTCGACCAGGGCTTCATCAAGGCCGCGGAGCGGGTGCCGGAAGGATCGGTGGAGACCGCCTCCTATTCGATCATCCGCTACCTGCTGCTCAATTCGGAGATGATCGCCTTCCGCTCGATCCGGGAATTCGACATGGAAATGCCGTCGGGGCGGATCGCGCGCCTCGACCTCGATTTCGAACTGCCGGGGCGCTGGATCTGCCTGCTGCAGCGCGAAGGCGTGCGCCAGACCGCCGCGGTGGAGGGCTTCCTCGACACCGTCCGCAAAGTCGCCGCCGACTGACCGCATCGCCAGCTCTCTCTTGCTTTAGATAAATCTAACGATTACAGTTAATTATCGGTAGCATCGAGGGAGAAACGGCATGACCGTAACCGCCGCCGGATGGCGCAGGGATTTCACCTGGGGGGTCTCCACGTCCAGCTATCAGATCGAAGGCGCGCACGACGAGGACGGGCGCAAACCCTCGATCTGGGACACCCGCTGCCGCATCGCGGGCAAGATCGGCGGCGGCGACACCGGCGACACCGCCTGCGACCACTACCACCGCTATCCGGAAGACATCGCCCTGATGACCGGCCTGGGGCTCGACGCCTACCGCTTCTCGGTGGCGTGGCCGCGCGTGCTGCCGCGCGGCAAGGGCGCGCCCAACGAAAAGGGCCTCGCCTTCTACGACCGGCTGATCGACGCGCTGCTGGAAGCGGGCATCGAGCCGTGGCTCTGCCTCTATCACTGGGACCTGCCGCAGGCGCTGCACGACATCGGCGGCTGGGCGGTGCGCGAGTCCGCCGGATGGTTCGCCGATTACGCCGCGCTCGCCGCCAAGCGCTACGGCGACCGCGTGAAGAAGTGGATCACCTTCAACGAGTTCGCGGTGTTCACCCTGTTCGGCTACGCCATCGACTGGAGCGCGCCGGGGATCACCGACCGCGACACCCACCTGAAGGTCATCCACAACGTCAACCGGGCGCACGGCATGGGGGTGGACGTCATCCGCTCCCTGGTGCCCGGCGCCGCCATCGGCGCGGTGCACAACCGCCAGGTGGTCTGGCCGGAAAAGGACACCGACGCCGACCGCGCCGCCGCCGCGCTGCTGCACGAACACTGGAACCTCGCCTTCCCCGACCCGCAACTGCTCGGCTGCTACCCGCCGATGTTGGGAGAGGCGATCGAGCCCTACGTGCAGGGCGGCGACATGGCGCAGATCTGCCGCCCCATCGACTTCTTCGGCCTCAACCACTACGGCCCGATCTTCGCCAAGGAAGAGCCCAACTCCACCTGGGGCTTCGCCTGGGGCAGCCCGCCCGACGACGCGCCGAAATCCGAGATCGGCTGGGCGGTGTGGCCGGATGCCTTCCGCGACGAGCTGATCGACCTCTGCAAGACCTACAAGCTGCCCGTCGTCGTCACCGAAAACGGCTGCGGCGGCCACCTCGACGCGCCGGACGCCACGGGCAAGGTCCACGACGCGCACCGCGTGAAATACCTGGAGCTCTATACCGCCAAGATGCGCGAGGCGATGGAGGCGGGCGCCGACGTGCGCGGCTACTTCGTCTGGTCGCTCTTGGACAACTTCGAATGGGGCAGCGGCTACGGCCCGCGCTTCGGCCTCGTCCACGTGGACTACAAAACCCAGAAGCGCACGCCGAAAGACAGCTACGCCTGGTACCGCAGCTTCATCACCGCGGCGAAGGCGAAGTAAAAACCAAAACGTTGCGAGGGGACTCGGTCCCCTCGCGCACCCCATGACTCTATAGTTTTTGCGCGCAGCGCCATAAGCCCGTGCGGCGGCAACACAGGAGTTGTCTGCCGCTACGCGGCAAAAAACCAGTTATGAGGTCTGGGGCCCTAGGCCCCAGCGGAGTCCAGGGGCAGCGCCCCTGGCCCGGCTTTCCCTCACGGCAGCAGGCAGTCCTCGACAACGGCGAAGCCGTTGACGCGCACCATGGTCAGGCG
>JBFWJB010000338.1:0-3266 GCA_050253435.1 Rhodospirillaceae bacterium | reverse complement strand
CGCGGCAGGCTGTCGAGCGCGGCGCCGGCGCGGATATCCAACACCTCGCCCAGCCCGGCGCGCACCACGTTGCCGCGCGCCAGGCGCGCGCGCGCGCCGTCGGCCTCCAGCGACACCAGCCGCCCGTCCGCAGGCAGGGCGCGGGCGAGCCAGATGGTGGAATAGCCCCCGAGCGTGCCGATTTCGAGAATCCGCCGCGCGCCGAGCGCCCGCGCCAGAATGTGCAAAAAGCACCCTTGATTGGCCGATACCGCATGCGGCGGCAGCCCCGCCTCCGCGCTCGCCGCCAGCGCGGCGGAAAGCGCCGCGTCGGGCGGCAACAGGTGGGCCTCGAAATAAGCGTCCACCGCGGACCACATGTCCTGCGTCATCGCAACCTTCCCCCTTTGGATCGTATGCAGCGGTTATGGCGCAGCAACGATGACAAAATAAGTGAAGGTTCGAAGACGATGCGGGTTCAGCCGAGCACGGTGTCGAGCACCATCATCAGGGCGAAGCCGCCCATCAGCCCCACGGTGGCCGGGGTCTGATGGCCGTTGCGGTGGGTCTCGGGGATCACCTCGTGCGACACCACGAACAGCATCGCCCCGGCGGCGAGCCCCAATCCGAGGGGGTACGCCGCTGCGAAGCCGCTGGACAAGCCGACGCCCAAAAGCGCGCCGATCGGCTCCACCGCGCCGCTGCCGACGCCCGCCAGCGCGGCGGTGCGGGTGGAGAACCCGGCGCTGCGCATCGCCAGCGCCACCGCCAGTCCCTCCGGAATGTCCTGGATGGCGATGGCGGTGGTGAGCGGCACGCCGACCGCCATGTCGGCATGGGAGAAGCCGACGCCGATCGCCATGCCCTCCGGCAGGTTGTGCAGCACGATGGCGAAGACGAACAGCCAGACGCGGCCGAGGCGCTCGTAGCCCGGCCCCTGCGGCCCCAGATTTTCGTGCTCGTGGGGAGTGAATTCCTCCAGGCCGAGCATCAGCACCACGCCGAGCCCCATGCCGAGAACCACGATCCCGGCGGCGGAAAGGTCCCCGCCGGTGATCTCCTGCGCCGCCGCGAGCCCCGGCAGAATCAGCGAAAACGAACTCGCCGCCAGCATCATCCCGGCGGCGAAGCCGAGCATGGTGTCCTCCAGCTTCTGCGGCATGCTGCGCACCACCACCACCGGAATCGCCCCGGAGGCGGTGGCGGCAAAGGCCGCCATGCCGCCCGAAAGCGCAAGCCAGGTGGCCTCCGGCGCATCGCCGAGAAAGATGTGCGCGATGCTCTGCGCCAGCAGGAACAGCACCGCCAGCGACGAGGCGGCAAGCCCCGCCACGGTAAACGGCCGTTTCCGCGCATGACGGCGCGCCGCATCCATCCAGGATGCGGGGGTCGAGCGTTGGGACACACTGCTTTCGATGGTTCCGTCCTCCCCTCTCGCCGCGGCCCTCCGCGGCCCCGGCTCCGCCAGTTTGGACCGATTCCGGTAAAACGCCAAGGGGCTACCACGCCCCTCGTGCGGTGTGCTTATATGTAGATAAGAAAACGGGAAAAAGGCGTTTTTCCATGGCCAACACCGGCAAGATCGTTCTCCTCGGCGCGGGCGGCGCGGCGTTCACCGTCAGCCTCTTCCAGGACCTCGTCGCCGAAGGCGGGTTCTCGGGCTGCACCCTCACCCTGGTCGATACCAACAAAGAAGGCCTCGACCGCATGGCGGGCCTGGCGCGCACCCTCTTTTCCTCCGCGGGGACGGGCATCGCGGTGGAGGCCACCACCGACCGCCGCGCCGCGCTCGACGGCGCGGGCTTCGTCGTCAACGCCGCGGCGATCGACCGCAACCGCCTGTGGCGGCAGGACTTCGCGGTGCCGAAAAAACACGGCATCCGCCACACCCTGGGCGAGAACGGCGGCCCCGGCGGCCTGTTCTTCACCCTGCGCACCATGCCGCTGGTGTTCGACTTCGCCCGCGACATCGAGGACATCTGTCCCGACGCGCAGTTCATCAACCTCTCCAATCCGGAAAGCCGCCTCGTCCTCGGCCTGTCGAAGTACACCAGGGTAAAATCCCTCGGCCTGTGCCACGGCATCTTCCTCGCGCGCTGGTTCATCTGCCAGATTCTCGGCATCCCGGAGCCGGAGGTGGAGCTGTGGGGCGCGGGCCTCAATCACTTCCAGTGGGTGATGCACCTGCGCGAAAAGGCCTCGGGCCGCGACCTCTACCCCCTCCTGCGGGAAAAGGAGGCCGCCCACGACCCCGCCTTCACGCCGCTTGCGCGCACCCTCTTCCGCAGCTTCGGGCTGTGGCCGACGTGCAGCGACGACCACACCGGCGAATACCTCGCCTACGGCTGGGAAGGCGGCGAGGAAGGCTTCGACTTCGACGGCGACGAGAAAGGCCGCGAAGGCTTCAAGACCCTGATCGACGAGGTGGCCGCCAAGACCAAGCCGATCCCCGAGGACTGGTTCAAGCACTCCTGGGGCGAGCGCGCGGTGCAGGTGATCGGCGGCATCCTCCACAACCGCCACACCTTCATCGAAAGCGGCGTGGTCTACAACCGGGGGGCCATCCCCAACCTGCCCGGCGACCTCGCCGTCGAGGTGCCGGTGATGGCGGACGCCGCGGGCGTCCACCCGG
This sequence comes from Rhodospirillaceae bacterium, assembly GCA_050253435.1. Classification (GTDB taxonomy): domain Bacteria; phylum Pseudomonadota; class Alphaproteobacteria; order Rhodospirillales; family Rhodospirillaceae; genus Oleispirillum. The sequence goes on along the minus strand of JBFWJB010000338.1, from coordinate 655 downwards.
TCTCCCTCGGCCCGCTGCCGGAAGCCGCGGCCAAACTTCTGATGCAGCAGGCAAGCGTGCAGCAGATCGCGGTGGAGGCGGCGGTGCATGGCTCCAAGGAGCTCGCCCTGCAGGCCCTCCTCCTCGATCCGGTGATCAACTCCACCGACGCGGCGAAGGCGATCCTCGACGAGCTGTGGGAGCTCAACAAACCCTATATCCGCCCCTGCATCTGATTTTCCGCAAACCGCCGCGCCAGTATCCGGCGCGGCGGTGCGTATCTCCCGGCAGGATCCCCACTCGGAGGCCGAGAGATGACCGCCCCCACCCTCGTCGTGATGACGCCGCAGCACAGCGGCCAAGCCGGACCGCCGCCGCCCTTCCCCGCCGAAACCGCGCAGGAGCAGACCGCCACCCTGATCGCCCACTGGCGCGCCCACGGCTGGCCGGTGGCGCGCATCGGCGCCGATCGTCCGGCCCAGGGCTGGCCGGTGCCGCTCACCACCCTGCAGGACGAAATCCGCCGCGACCAGGGCGGCCCCATCGTGCTCGCCGGCGCGCTCTCGGGCACCGCCCTGATGTTCGCCGCGCAGATCGCCCAGAACCTCGGCCTCACCGTCTACGTGCCGGAGGAAAGCCTGAACGCGCTGGGCGTCGGCATCGCGGAAACCCGCGC
>JBFWJB010000337.1:0-3280 GCA_050253435.1 Rhodospirillaceae bacterium | reverse complement strand
CGTCGATCACCTCGCGCAGGGTGACGAAGGTGCCCGCGCGCTTCGACATCTTCACCGGCTCGCCGTCGCGCATCAGGTTGACCATCTGGCAGAGCTTGACGTCGAGGCTCGCCTCGCCGCCGGTGATCGCCTTCACCGCCGCCATCATGCGCTTGACGTAGCCGCCGTGGTCCGCCCCCAGCACGTCGATCATCGTCTTCGCGCCGCGGCGGTACTTGTCGTAGTGATAGGCGATGTCGGAGGCGAAATAGGTCCAGCTGCCGTCGGACTTTTTGAGCGGGCGGTCCACGTCGTCGCCGAAGGCGGTGGCGCGGAACAGGGTCTGCGGCCGCGGCTCCCAGTCGTCCGGCAGCAGGCCCTTCGGCGGCTCCAGCACACCCTCGTAGATCAGCCCGGTGGACTTCAGGTAGTCGAAGGCCGCCTGCACGCCTCCCGCCTCCACCAGCGCGCGCTCGGAGGAAAAGACGTCGTGCGAAACGCCAAGCGCCGCGAGGTCGTCCTTGATCAACGCCAGCATCGCGGAAACCGCACGTTCGCGGAACAGCGGAAGCCAGCGCGCCTCCGGCGCGGTCTTGTAGAGGTCGTCGAACTCCTCGGCCAGGGCGCGCCCCACCGGCACCAGATAGTCGCCGGGATAGAGACCTTCCGGAATCTCGCCGATCTTCTCGCCCAGCGCCTCGCGGTAGCGCAGGTGCAGCGAACGCGCCAGTACGTCCACCTGCGCGCCCGCGTCGTTGACGTAGTATTCCCGCGTCACCGCATAGCCCGCCTTGGCGAGCAGCGAGGCGAGTACGTCGCCCACCACCGCGCCGCGCCCGTGGCCGACATGCATCGGCCCGGTGGGATTGGCGGAGACGTATTCCACGTTCACCTTCTGCCCCGCGCCCATGGCGGAATCGCCGTAGGAGGTTCCGGCGCGCAGCACGTCGCGCAGGCGGTCGTGCCAGAACGACGGCGCAAGACGCAGGTTGATGAACCCCGGCCCCGCCACCTCCGCCGCTTCCACCCCCGGCGTTTTGGCGAGGCGGTCGGCGAGCAGGAGCGCGAGGTCGCGCGGCTTCATCCCCGCGGGCTTGGCCAGCACCATGGCGGCATTGGTCGACACCTCGCCGTGGGAGGCGTCGCGCGGCGGCTCGGCGGAGACGCGCGCGGCGTCCAGGTCCGGCGGCAGCGCGCCTTCGGCTTGCAGGGCGGCGACCGCGTCGGCGACGCGGGCCTTGAATTCGGCAAACAGGTTCATGGGTTGACTTTCGGATCGAATAAACGCGCGTGTTCGTCAAGGGCGAAGCGATCGGTCATGCCGGCCACGTAGTCGCACACCGCAGAGGCGGTCTCCGCCTCCGCCGGGCCGCCGCACAGCCGCTTCCAGTCGGGCGGCAGCAGCCGCGGCTCGGCCAGCAGCAGGCCGAACAGGTCGTCCACCACGCGTCGCGCCTTGATGATCGCGCGCATCACCTTGTGGTGGCGATACATATTCGGAAACAGGAAGTCCTTCAAGGCGCGATCGGCGGCGCGCATCGCGGGCGAGAAGGTGACGACGGCGCGGCCCGCGGCGCGCACCTGCGCCGCCTCGGCAATGCCGAGGTCTTTCAGGTTGGCGCGCGCGGTTTCCACCACGTCGGAGGCCATGGCGTTGATCATCCGGCGGATCGTTTCGTGGATCAGGCGCGGCGCGTCGAGGCCGGGGTGGAGCGCCTCCACCTCCGCCAGCTTCTCCCCCACCAGGGGCAGGCCGCGGATGTCGTCGAAACCGAACAGCCCGGCGCGCAGGCCGTCGGCGATGTCGTGGTTATTGTAGGCGATGTCGTCGGCCACAGCGGCGATCTGCGCCTCCAGTCCGGCATGCCCGGCGAGGTCCAACGGAAACGCCGCGTCGAACTCCGCGATATAACCCGGCACCGCGCCGGTGATCGGACCGTTGTGCTTGACCAGTCCTTCCAGCGTCTCCCAGGTCAGGTTGAGGCCGTCGAAATCCGCGTAGTGGCGCTCCAGCCTGGTCACCACCTTCAGCGACTGCGCATTGTGGTCGAAACCGCCGAACGGCTCCATGCACTTGCGCAGCACGTCCTCCCCGGCGTGGCCGAACGGCGGGTGGCCGAGATCGTGCGCCAGCGCCAGGGCCTCCGCCAGGTCTTCGTTGAGATGCAGCTCGCGCGCCACCGAGCGGGCGATCTGCGCCACCTCCAAGGAATGGCTCAGACGGGTGCGGTAGCTGTCGCCCTCGTGGTAGACGAACACCTGGGTCTTGAACGACAGGCGGCGGAACGCCGCAGCATGGATGATGCGGTCGCGGTCGCGCTGGAACGGCGAACGCCCGACCGCCGCGGGCTCGTCGAACAGACGTCCGCGGCTGCGGTCGGGCAGACAGGCATAGGGCGCCAACGGCGCCTGGCAAAACGTCGCGTTCATGCCCCGGACACTAGCGTTGTCGGGGCGGAAACACAAGGCCGGGGGCGCTGCCCCCGGACCCCGCAAGGGGACTCGGTCCCCTTGACCCCACAGGTTTTTTGCGCGTAGCGCCATAGAGCCATCGCGCGGCGTGACGGTTGATTGCCGCTGCGCGGCGAAAAAAGTTATGGGAGGCGCGGAGGGACCGAGTCCCTCCGCAAAGTTTTTGTTTTACTATGACCTCCGACCTTCCCCCGATCCGGAGTACCCCGCCCGTGCCGACCATCGCCACCTGGAACGTCAATTCCGTCAAGGCCCGCCTGCCCGCGGTTCTGGACTGGCTGAAGAGCTTCGCGCCGGACGTGGCGCTGCTGCAGGAGATCAAGTGCCAGGACGCCGACTTTCCGGAGCTGGAGTTCCGGGCGCTGGGCTATGAGGTGGCGGTGCACGGGCAGAAATCCTACAACGGCGTCGCCATTCTCTCGAAGATCGGTCTTTCCGACGTCGTGCGCGGCCTGCCCGGCGATGCGGAAGACGCGCAGGCGCGGTATCTGGAGGCGACGGTGGGCAACGGACTGCGCATCGTCGCCCTCTACCTGCCCAACGGCAACCCGGTGGCCGAGGATGGCGGGCTGAGCGCCAAGTTCGCCTACAAGCTCGCCTGGATGGAGCGTTTGAACGCCCATGCCGCAACGCTGCTGCGCAGCGGAACGCCGACGGTGATCGGCGGCGACTTCAACGTCATCCCGACGCCGATGGACTGCTACGACGCCGCGTTGTGGGCGGGGGACGCGCTGATGCGGCCGGAAACGCGGTCGCGGTTCAACGCGCTCTCGCACCAGGGCTGGACCGATGCGGTGCGCGCCTACAACCCCGACCCCGAGATCGGAAG
>JBFWJB010000336.1:0-3282 GCA_050253435.1 Rhodospirillaceae bacterium | reverse complement strand
GTTGTTCACCAGGGGCGTCCGCGCTCCCAACCAATCAAGAAGAAAACCCATGGACATGGTGACGGCAAAACCGCCGGCCATGCCTCCGGGCAGCTTGCCGAGGGCACAGGCGAGACCGACCAGGACCGACAGCACCAGCACGTGGGGAAGCTTTATCCCCATGATTTCAATATTATTCATACGGCACCTCTCACAGGTTGCAGTGGAGCCTATACGTCCTCCTCAGCAAGCATATGCCGCTGCCAGGTACCGTTGGAGCATCGGGAATTAATGAGTAACTTATGAAAGTTATGAAAGCAGCAGGCATGAATAAAACCGCCAGAGTATTGCACTGGCGGCTTTTATGGTTGCGGGGACACGCAACCACCTTCTTTTGCTTCTCTCATTCAGCGTGAAACATTCCCGCGTCCGGACATTTCCACCGTGCTCAACGCCTCAAATAGAATTACACCGGCACCACGAGATCGATCCGATCGCCCGGGATTCGGCCGGGCGGCGGCGGGTAAGGGTTGCGCGCGGTCGAAGAGCTCGCCCTGCCAGGAGGATGCCCGTGCCAGCACCGCCTGAGCATGAGTACCGGGAACCGGCGCGGCAGTGACTTTCGTATTCGGTTCGAACTCGGGCGCGGAAGACGGCACCGACGCCGCGACCGTCGGCGCGAGGCGCGGCTTGGGCTTCGGCTTGGATACCGGCGCGGGCGGCGTAGACCGCCGTCACCTCCGCATCAATAATTTCATTATACTACACATCTATGGGGTGCGTGCCCGACATGCGTTCTCCTGTTGGCGCCAAGCGTGCTGGATTTTATAGTGTGGCTCCGACAGACGCATGGTGCAGAGGGATGAATGGCGACCAGAGCGCAGGACCGGACAAAGGCCGATGATGTCACCCAGGCCATCGCAACGGATATCCAGACCGGATTGCTGCCGCCCGGGACATGGCTGAAGCAGATCGACCTGCAGGAACGCTACGGCTGCACCCGCCTGGACGTGCGCCGGGCGCTGGACAATCTGGTGCTGAAGCGTTTCGTCCAGCATGAACAGCATCGCGGCTATTACGTCTTCCGGCTCGAGGAGCCGAGAGTCAGGGAAAATAAGCAGATCCGCCTGATTCTGGAATCCGCGGCCGCCGAAGGCGTGGCCAGCCGCGCGGCCGCGGACGATATCGCCCGCCTGGAAAAAAGGGCCGCTGCCTTCGCCGACGCGGTCAGGAACGGCACCCTGCTCAGCCAGTTCGAAACCAACAACGCCTTTCACCGGGAGTTCTATGGTCTCTGCGGCAATTCCGAGCTGGCGACCCTGATCGGCGAATTCCGCAGCCGCGGACCGGCCGCGCCGCTGACACAATGGAAATCCTTCGCCCGCCTCGAAAAGAGCGCGGCCGAACATTTCGAGATGATCGAGGCGATCAAACGGCGCGACATCTCCGCCCTGAAGGCCTGCATCGAGCGTCACCTGAAGCAGTCCTGAAGACCACCGTCCGCATCCCGGGACACGCCTGTCCCGCTCCGTCCTACCGTACCGGCCGCCAGGCCCGAGAAGGTGACGGGATCGCCGAGCAAGCCCGGCAGATGGATGGCGGCACCGCGGCTTGAGCCATGCGGCGGCGTGTGATGATCGCCATCGCGCTGGCCTGCAAGCCCAGGCTCCTCATCGCCGGCGAATCCGTCTCCGCCCTTGACGTCTCGGTCAAGGCGCAAATAGTCAACCTGATGCTCGACCTGCAGGCCGACCTCGGCCTGGCGTAGCTGTTCATTTCCCACGACATGTCGTCGTGGTCAGGCAAATCTGCCACCGCGTCGCGGTGATGTATCTGGAGGAGATCGGACCGCGGGCGGCGATCTTCCAATCTCCCCGACATCCCTATACCCGGCACCTCATCGCGGTGGTCCCGGACCCCGCACGCCGAAGCCTGCGGCGCGACGTTTCCAACGACGAAATCCGTAGCCCGATCCGCAACTCGGACTATGTACCGCCGGTCCGCGCCAACCAGGAGGTCTCGCCGGGTCATTTCGTCCAGGAAATTAGCCCCGAATGGGAATCTCCTTGACCCGCCGCAGAGGGTACTGACGGATCGATATGCCCGCGCGGCCAAAAGATAGCGGCACGCCTAGGCGGATTCGATGATTTCGCAAGGCGCCTGCGGATGGCTAAGGGCTCCCTGACCTGGAACCTCTATGGCGCCGGGCACGACGCATTCGGCAATGCGCTCCCGCAGCATATCGATAAGAGCCTCCACCAACGGGTCCGGGTCGTCGTCGCGGTGGCGGATGGCGCCGAAGGCGACCCATTTTACCGGATGCAGCGGACGGGTCGTAATCAGCCCAGGGTCCATGGCCAACACGCTCAACCGATCGATGATGGCCACTCCCGCGCCATGAGCGACCAGATGCTGGGTGATTTGTGATGTACCGGCAAGGAATTCCCGCCCGATCTGGATACCCTCGGCGTCGAACATCGCATCGGTCTGCCGCCGCAAGAGCATTCCGGGGAAATTCTGCACCAGCGTCTCAGTGGCCAGGTCCTCAAGCGTCACGGCCTCCTTGGCGGCGAACGGATGGTCCCTGGGCATCAGAACTTCCAGGGTGGCACGGGCCAAAGGGATGCTTTTGGTTGCCCAATGCGAAACTGGCACATTTCCGAAGCTCAAGTCGTACTCGCGGGCATTGACCCAGCTGTCCAGATCGCGGTGAGACCGCACGTCCAGCGACATCTTGACGTCGGGATGGAGCCGGGAGAAACGCGCCACGGCAGGAGCCACCACCGACAGGGACACGCGCGGCATGGTCACCATTCTCAGCCGCCTCGGCCGATGCGCCCGGATTTCCTCCGCGATCCTTGGGATTTCCGCCAAAGCGGCGAGAATGCGCCTGGCTTCCTTGTTGAACGCCGCACCTTCTTCGGTCAGGCGCAATCTCTGTTTTTCCCGCTTGAACAGCGTCAGGCGAAGCTCCGCCTCCAGCACTGCGATCAGACGGCTGACGGCCGGCTGGCCGAGATTCATCATGCGCGCCGCCCCGCTCACGGAGCCTTCCAGGACAACCGCGTTGAACGCCTGCAATGCCCGAATGTTCATGAACGATCTCCCCTCGCGCGCCTCATCAGGAAATTCGATAATCTAATGTAGAATATACATTATCAATATAATCATACTTTCCCTATAGGTAAACACCATCAAGTCTCGCGCAGGGCCGCAAGAAAGTGAGGTGTGGCGTGTCCTCATCCTCGACCAGTCTCGACGTTTACTTTGCGGATGATCTCATGCGGCGCTCCCCGACACGTG
>JBFWJB010000335.1:0-3292 GCA_050253435.1 Rhodospirillaceae bacterium | reverse complement strand
TGCCGGATGCGGCTTCCGCCCGCTGGACGCCCGTGGCCCCGCTGCCGAAAGCACGCCGGAACTGGCGCGCATCACCGTCGGCCAGATTCCGGACCGCACCGGCCAGATCATGCGGAGCGAACTCTCCCGCCGCTTCAACCCGACCGGCGACGTGGTGCCGCCCGCCTATGAGCTTCAGGTGAAATACACCACAAGCTCGGTGTCGCGCGGCACCCGCCTCGACGATTCGGCGATTCGCATCGACGTCACCATCACCGCCAATTTCGCCCTCTCCACCAAGATGGGGGAAAAGGCCGCCGTGCGCACCCTTTTGACGGGCAGCAGCACGGGGGTGGCGCGCATGAACAACACCGATGCGCTCTACGCCGCCTACGTCTCGGAAGAGGAGGCGACCCTCCGCGCCGCCCGCCTCGCCGCCGAGGACATCGCGCGCCAGGTCGCCCTCTATTTCAAATATCCGGACCGATATTCCACCAAGAAACCACCCAAACCGGCGGACGAGAAACCGGAACGCACCCGTCCGGTAAGGCCCTGAAATCATGAGCAAGCTTGCGGGCAGCGCCGCCGACTCCTTCATCCGGCGTCCCGACCCGGCGGTACGCGCCGTGCTCATCCACGGGCCGGACGAAGGCCAGGTGCGAGGCCGCGCGCTCACCCTCTCCCGCGCCATCTGCCCCGACCCGGACGATCCCTTCCGCGTCGCCGACATTCCGCCCGCAGCGCTCAAGGACGACCCCGCCCGCCTTTTCGACGAATGCGCCGCGCTGGCCTTCGGCGGCGGCCAGCGGGTGGTGCGGGTGTCCGGCCTTACCGACGCGCAGGCGGCGCCCGTCCTCTCCTTCCTCTCCGGCCCGGTCGGCGAGGCGCTGCTGATCGTCACCGCCGGGGTGCTTCCGCCACGCTCCAAACTCCGTTCCGGGTTCGAAACGGCAAAGGCCGGGGCCGCCATCGCCTGCTATCCGCCGGAGGGCGCGCAGCTTCTCGCGGTGCTGCGCACCGCGTGCGCCGAGGCGGGGCTTGCGGCCTCCCGCGAAGGTTTGGAAGAACTCGCCGCCCGCCTCGCCGACGATACCGCCTGCCTCAAGGCCGAGGTCGAAAAACTCCGCCTCTACCTGGGAAGCGAAACCCGACCGTTCACGCCGGAAGACGTGCGCGCCTGCTGCGGCGACCAGTCGGAACACTCGGTGTTCGAACTCGCCTTCGCCGTCGCCGACGGCGCGCAAAAGGCCATCCAGGGAATCTGCGACCGCCTCTTCGCCGCGGGCGACTCCCCCATCGCCATCCTGCGCGGCGTCGCCCGGCACTTCGACCGCCTGCTCCAGGCGCGCGGCGCCGTGGACGCGGGAACCGCCCCCGACCAGGCGATGAAGGAACTGCGCCCCGCCGTCTTCTTCAAGGACGCCACAACCTTCCGCCGCCAGCTCGGCAACTGGACCGGCCCCACCCTGCTCGCCGCGCTCGACCGCCTCGTCGAAGTGGAACGCCAGTGCAAATCCACCGGCATCCCCGCCAACCTCGTCACCCAACGCGGCCTCATGGAAATCGCCGCGCTGGCCAACCGCACCCGGCGGAGATAAGGCCAGGGTTTCACCCCTGGACCCCACCAAGGGCCTTGGGCCCGTGGATCCCATGACTTATCCACGCAAAAGGGGGATAAAGATATCCCCCTTTTGCGTGGATCAAACCGGGGTCGAGGGGTCCGTGACCCCTCGCGGGGGTGCCGGGGGCGGAGCCCCTGGCCTCACCTCACCCCGAACGGCCGAGGCGTTGCAGCAGGTCGTCCAGCTGTTCGAGGGTTTGGTACTGGAGGACGAGTTTGCCGCCCTGGCCCTGGGTTTCGATAGCGACCTTGAGGCCGAGCATTTCGGTAAGGTCGCGTTCCAGGGCGAGGCAATCCGCGTCTTTTTCGCGCGGCGGCTTGGCGGTTTTGGGCTTGCCGCCGGGGCCCGCCTTAGCGAGGTGTTCGGCCTGGCGGACGTTGAGGCCCTTTTCGACGATTTCGCGGGCGAGCGCGGCGGCGTTCTCGAGGCCGAGCAGCGCGCGGGCGTGCCCGGCGGTCAGGCTGCCGATTTCCATCATCTGTTTGATCTCGTCGGGCAGGGCGAGCAGGCGCATGGTGTTGGCCACGTGGCTGCGGCTTTTGCCCACCGCCTTGGCGAGATCTTCCTGGGTGTGGTTGAACTCCTCCTGCAGGCGGCGGTAGCCTTCCGCCTCTTCCAGAGCGTTCAGATCCTGACGCTGCAGGTTTTCGACGAGGGCGACTTCCAGGGCTTCCTGGTCGTTCATCTCGCGGATCACCACCGGCACTTCGTGCACCTGGGCGCGCTGCGCGGCGCGCCAGCGGCGTTCGCCCGCGATGATCTCGTAGATGCCGTTCATTTCCGGCGCGGGCCGCACCAGAAGCGGCTGCAGAACGCCGCGCTCGCGGATCGAGGCGGCAAGGTCGTCGATCGCGGCCTCGTCGAACACCTGCCGCGGCTGCAGCGGGCTCGGCGTCAGCGCGGCGACGGGCAAAACCATCGGCCCGTGGGTTTCGGCGCTTTCAGAGGGAACCGGGTCATCCCCGAGAAGGGCGGAAAGGCCGCGACCGAGGTTGCGGCGTTTGGTGTCATCGGTCATGCGGCGGCACTTCGTTCTTGTTTGAGGAGTTCACCGGCAAGGCGGATATAGGCCTGGGACCCGGCGCAGCGCATATCGTAGAGCAGAGCGGGCTTGCCGTGGGACGGCGCTTCGGAAACCCGGACGTTGCGGGGGATCACGGTCTGATAGACCTTGTCGCCGAAATAGCCGCGTACATCGTCGGCGACCATGCCGGCGAGGTTGTTGCGGCTGTCGAACATGGTGAGCACGATGCCCTGGATCTCCAGGCGCGGGTTGAGCGCGCGGCGCACCCGCTCGATCGTTTTCATCAGGTGGCTGATGCCTTCCAGCGCAAAGAACTCGCATTGCAGCGGCACCATTACCGAATCCGCGGCGCACAGCGCATTCAAGGTCAAAAAGCCGAGCGCGGGCGGGCAGTCGATGAGGATGTATTCGTAATCCAGCGCCGCGGCTTGCAGTGCGGCGCGCAGGCGGAACTCGCGGTCTTCCAGCGCCACCAGCTCCACCTCCGCCCCGGCGAGGTGCATATCCGCCGGAATCACCGACAATTTCGGAATGTCGGTGGGCTGGATCGCCTCACGCGCCGGAATCATCCCGGCGAGCACCTGGTCCGACCCCTTGGTCCGCTTGTTGCTGCCCACGCCGAGGCCGGTGCTGGCGTTGCCCTGAGGGTCGAGATCGATCAGCAGGA
>JBFWJB010000334.1:0-3292 GCA_050253435.1 Rhodospirillaceae bacterium | reverse complement strand
GCGGCGAGGCGCTGCGGCGTGAGCCCGGCCAGGCCGCGTTGCGCCAGGGCGGCAATGGCGGCGCGGCCTTCGGCGCTGTCGCCGCGGCCGTTGGCGGCGGCCAGCAGGCGCGCGGCGACCGCCGCCACGGCCTCGGCGAAGCCGCATCCGGTCTCGGAGATGGCGGCCAGCGCCAGCGCGGTCTCCGCTGCAATCGGCAGCGCGCACCCGGCGACCGGCGAAACCAGGGGCACCGGGGCGGGGTGGGCGAACACGCCGGAAAGCAGCGCGCGGTTGAGCGCAAGCGGCACGCGCAGCACGTCGTCCTGCTGCGCGGCGGGCTCCGCCCCGGCGCGGGCAAGGGGAATCAGCAGGCCGGTGGCAAGGCCGACGCGCACTGCGTCGCGCGCGATTTCGGGAATGAGGCCGGGAATGTCGTCCACCCGGCGCGGCCCGGCGGCCAGCGCCTCGCGCAACGGCGGGAAGGGAAAAGCTTCGAGGTCGACGCCATCCGCCTCTGCGGTCTCCTCCGCGGCAAGCCCGACGAGAAGGGCGTCGTGCTGCGCCCAGAAGGTCGCCTCGTCGGCCACCGGCGCACCGCGCACGTAAACGTCGCGGCGGTAGGCGGGGCCGAGCAGCGCATCGCGCAGGGTCTCCAACTCGATGCGCGAACGCGCGCGCTTCACCAGCGGGCGCACCGCAGGCGGCAGCGCGAGGTCGAGCATATTGAGGCGCATCGCCGCATTGCCCGCGAAGGTGAAGCCCTCCGCCGCCACCGAGGCGTTGACCTGGGCGAAGTGGAAGGGGGTGAGCGTGGCGGAAAACAGCTCCGCCGCGGCGGTCTCCTCGGCAATTTCCGCATAGGCGCGGATGCGCCGCCGCAGCGCCGGATGATCGGCGAAGAAGCCCTTCTCCGCGCGGTCCGCCTGCGCCAGCCAGTCGAGCGCGGCGCGCAGGCGCGCCGTAGGCGGACCGCCGTTGCGCGCGGTGACGGAATTGAGCACGTCGCGCAGCGGCATCATCGCGGCAAAGCCGGGCAGCGCATGGTAGCCGAGCAGCAGAATGCCGCCCGGCTTGACCGCGCGGGCGATGCGGGCGAGCGTCCTCTCCCGTTCCGCCGTGGCGAACCCGGCGAGGCCGCCGTCGAACACCGCGAAATCGAGAGGCAGCAGCGCGTCCTCGGGGATGTCCGCCACCGGACCGGAAAGCCAGTCGAGGTTGGAAAGCCCCGCCGCCTCGGCCAGCGCCTTGCCGCGGCCGCCGGGACCGCCCGCGGCGAAGCAGCGCGCCTGCGGATAGGCGGCGGCGATCACCGCCGCGTTCTCGCCGTTGCCGCAGGAGAAATCCGCCCAGGCGAAATCGGCGGTGAGCGGGCGCGGCAGAAAGCCGTTGGTCACCGCAACCGCGTTGAGCCGCACTGGCGCATGCGCCGCGCAGGCCTCCGCAGGCGGAAAATTATCGCTGTCCGGCTCCCGCATCGGCGGCATGCCCCCCATCGTCCGGCTCCCGCCGGGCGCGGCGCGCCCGGCAGTGCCGGAGGCGCCCGCGCAGTTACGGAATCAGATGTTGGATTCCAGCCACTTCTGCAGCTGCGACTTCGGCAGCGCGCCGATCTTGGTGGAAACCACCTGGCCGTCCTTGAACAGCATCAGGGTGGGAATGCCGCGCACCCCCAGACGGGTCGGGGTGGTGGGATTCTCGTCGATGTTGAGCTTGGTGATGGTGAGCTTGTCGCCGAGCTCGGTGTCCAGCTCTTCCAGAACCGGGCCGATCTGGCGGCAGGGACCGCACCACTCCGCCCAGAAATCCACCAGAATGAAACCCGAGCCCTTCTCCACATCGGTCTCGAAAGTCGCGTCCGTGACTTGCCGCATCTAAAAACCTCTTTCATGCGCCGGGCGGGCCCGGCTTGCGGGGACGGCGGACCCACCGGACCGCCTCGTTAATCTATAGGGGTTCCCGCCGGTGATTACCACCCCTTGCCGGGAGGCGGGGAGGCTGGAAAACGAAAACGTCCTGGAGGGCTGCGGACCCTCCAGACCTCCTATTTGTTTTTGCGCGTAGCGCGATAAGCCGTATGGCGGCAACCAAGACGGAGCCTGCCGCTATGCGGCGAAAAAAGTTAAGGGAGGTGCGGAGGGTCCGCGACCCTCCGCGAAGTTTTGGTTTTTACGCGTCGCTCCCGACCGGCACTTCCATCAGCGCCGGGCCGTCGGTCCACAGCAGGAAGGTGCGCACCCGGTGCGAGGGGAACATCGCGGCGAGCGCCGCGGCATAGGCGGCAAGCTGGCGGCGGTAGGCGTCCGGCACCTCGTCCGGCGTTGCGGGCGGACTGCGGTTGGTCTTGTAGTCGGCGATCAGCACCTCGGTCGCGGTGACCGCGAGGCGGTCGATCTGACCGGAGATCAGGCGCGGCCCGGCGGCGGTTTCGATGCGGCCGGAGACCGGCGCCTCGGCGCGCGAGTTGGGGCCGAACAGCGCCTGCGCTTCGGGCAGGGCGAGCACCGCCAGCACCTCGGCGGCGCAGGCTTCGCGCGCGTCTTTCGGCCAGTCGGCGGCGGCGGAGAGGAAGCGCCGCGCCGCCTCGGCGCGTTCCGCCGCAGGCAGCTCAGGCAGGCATTGCAGCAGCCGGTGCGTCAGCAGGCCGCGGCGGAAGCGGTCGCCCTCCGCGGCGGCAAGCGGCGAGGCGGCGGGCGGGTCTTCCGCATCGGGGCGCGAGGGCATCAGCGGGCGGCCGGGGTGCGGTTCCGGCGGCGGCGGCGCGTCGATCCACGCGGGCAGGGCGGGCGCGGCGGCGGGCGCGGCGGCTTCCGCGGCGCGGGGCGCTGCGGCGGCGGGGGCGAGGCCGCGCCAGCGCAGCGCCGCGGTGGGTCCGCCGAATGCGGCGGAGAGAGCGGGGTCCTCCTCCTCCGCCGCGCCAAGGCGCTGCATTCCGGCGCGCATCAGGTCGTGCCAGGAGGGCGCGGCGGGGGATTGGCGCATCTCCCAGCCGCAGACAGTGAGCCGGTCCTCGGCGCGGGTCATCGCGACGTAGAGCAGGCGGCGGGATTCGCGTTCGTCCTCCGCCTCGCGCGCCGCGCGCGCTTCGGCCAGCGCCTCCGGGGCCTTGGCGTGGGGCGGCTTCCACAGCAGCAGGGCCCGCCCGCCCGCGCCCTGCGCCCATTCGAAGGCGGCGGCGGAGGGTCTGCCGCCGCCGGTCTGCGGCAGGAAGACCACGGGGGCCTGCAGGCCCTTGGCCCCATGCACGGGGAGGATGCGCACCGCGCCGCCGCCGCCCTGGTCCATGTCGCGCTTGATCTCCACCGAGCCCGCG
>JBFWJB010000333.1:0-3292 GCA_050253435.1 Rhodospirillaceae bacterium | reverse complement strand
GGAGAGATTCAATTCCTCCGCCTGGTGCTGCGCGAAATAGCCGATCTTGAGCTTCGGCGAGCGCCGCATCGTGCCCTCGATCAGGCCGAGGCGCTCGGACAGCAGCTTGGCCAGGGTGGACTTGCCGTTGCCGTTGGCCCCGAGAAGGGCGATGCGGTCGTCGGTATCGATACGCAAATCGAGGCCCCGCAGCACCGCCTTGCCGTCGTAGCCGGTGCTGCCGCCCTCGATGGTGATGAGAGGCGGGGAGAGCGGATCGGGATCGGGGAAGTCGAAGGAGATCGCCTTCTCCTCGACGATCGGCACCGGAACCTCCATCTTCTCCAGCATCTTGATGCGGCTCTGCGCCTGTCGCGCCTTGGTCGCCTTGGCGCGGAAGCGGTCGATGAACCCCTGAATTTTGCGCCGCTGTTCCATCTGCTTCGCCAGCGCCTTGGCGGCAAGGTCCATCTTCATCCGCCGCGTCTTCTCGAAGGTCTCGTAGTTGCCGCCGTAGGCGACGAGGCGCTTGCCGTCGAGGTGGACGATGCGGTCGGGCACCGCGTTCAACAGGTCGCGGTCGTGGCTGATGATGATCAGGGTGCCGGGATAGCCCGCCAGGTGGTTCTGCAGCCACAGCGTCGCTTCCAGGTCCAGGTGGTTGGTCGGCTCGTCCAGCAGCAGCAGGTCGGGGCGGGGGAACAGCGCGGCGGCCAGCGCTACGCGCATCCGCCAGCCGCCGGAAATGTGCGAAACCGGCAGGCCGTGGCTCTCCGCCGGGAAGCCGAGGCCGGTGAGGATGGCGGCGGCGCGCGCCGGGGCGGAGTGCGCGTCGATGGCGAGCAGGCGCTCGTGCACCTCGGCGATGCGCGCGCCCGCGCCCGCGGGCGGCGCCGCCTCCAGAATTTCCAGCTCGTCCAGCAGCGCCTTGCGCTCCGCATCCGCGGCGAGCACGCAATCGAGGAGGCTGGTCTCGCCGTCCGGCGCATCCTGGGAGACCCAGCCCAGCCTGGCGCGCGGCCGCACCGAGATGCCGCCGCCTGAAGGCGAAAGCTCGCCGCGGATGAGGCGGAACAGCGTGGTCTTGCCCGAGCCGTTGCGCCCGACCAGACCGACGCGCTGGTTCGCCGCGACGTGCAGGGTGGCGCCGTCGAGGAGCACGCGCGGGCCGATGCGGAAGCTCAAATCGTTGATGTGCAGCATGGCGGCGGTCATAGCACAGCCACGCCCCCGCGGCCAAGCGCGGCGCGCAATCCCCGCCTGTGACGATTGCCACACTCTGGCGGTTGCGTTCGGCTTGCGATGCGGGTATGTAATGCGCCCAGTCTGGACCTGCATGTGCCCGCTTCGAAGGGGGATGCCGGGCCCCCGGCGTGTGACGCGCCGGGTCATCTGTCGTCAATTAAAGGAACTCAAAATGGGCGTTGAACGCACGTTTTCTATCGTCAAGCCGGACGCCACGCGCCGCAACCTCGTCGGCAAGATCTGCGCCCGCTTCGAGGAAGCGGGTCTGCGTATCGTCGCGCAAAAGCGGATCCACATGACCCGCGAACAGGCCGAGGGCTTCTACGCGGTGCACAAGGAACGCGCCTTCTTCGGCGAACTGGTGGAATTCATGATCTCCGGCCCGGTGGTGGTGCAGGTCCTCGAAGGCGAGAACGCGATTGCGCGCAACCGCGAGATCATGGGCGCGACCAACCCGGCCAACGCCGCGCCGGGCACCATCCGCGCCGACTTCGCGGAATCCATCGAGGCGAACTCGGTGCACGGCTCCGACGCGCCGGAAACCGCCGCCGAGGAAATCAGCTATTTCTTCAGCAAGGTGGAAATCGTCGGCTGACCCGACGCCTCCGCGCGAACCGTTCCCGGCCCGGACTCCCGTCCGGGCCGTTTGTTTGCGCGCGCGGGATAAAGCCAGGCCGGGCTCTGCCCGGACCCGCAAGGGGACTCGATCCCCTTGACCCCCTAACTTGTTTTTCGCCGCGCAGCGGCTATCGGCCGTCACGCCGCGTGATGGCTCTATGGCGCTACGCGCAAAACATTAAAGTCATGGGGTCTGGGGCCCAAGGCCCCGGCGGGGTCCAGGGGCGGCGCCCCTGGCCTGGTTTTACGCCCCCGGCGGCGGGTTCACCGCGGCGTCGGGCGGGGTATCGAAGCCGTCGATGGCGGTGCGGTTTCCGGTGATATGGACGCGGCCTTCGGCGATCAGGCGCACCGCCTCGGGGTAGATGATGTGTTCGCTCTGCTGGATGCGGGCGGCGAGGTTTTCCGGCGTATCGGCGGGCAGGGTGGGCACCGCGGCCTGGATGATGATCGGCCCTGCGTCCATGTCCGGGCGGACGAAGTGGACGGTGCATCCGGAGAAGCGCGCGCCGTCGGCGAGCACGCGCTCGTGGGTGCGCAGGCCCTTGTAGGCGGGCAGGAGCGACGGGTGGATGTTGATCAGCCGGTCATTCCAGCGGGTGACGAAGCCCGGCGTGAGCAGGCGCATGAACCCGGCGAGGCAGACAAGGTCCACCTGCGCGGAGGCCAGCGTGGCGGTAATCGCCTCTTCGAAGGCTTCGCGTCCGGCGAATCCGGCGTGGTCGATCACCGCGGCGGGCAGCCCGGCGGCGGCGGCGCGGGCGAGGCCCGGCGCGCGCGCGACGTTGGAGACGACGATGCCGATCTCCGCCGGAAAGGCGGGATCGGCGCAGGCGTCGATCAGGGCTTGCAGGTTGCTGCCCTTGCCGGAGATGAGAACGCCGAGTCGCAGTTTGCGTGCGGTCATGCTGCAGGGGCGGCGCGGTGGGGGTCGAAGTTTTCGACCCGGCAGGTCGGTTCGTCCGCGCCCGGTTCGATGTTGCCGAGGGCGTAGACGGTTTCCCCCGCGGCGGCGAACGCGGCGGTGACGGCGGCTACCGCAGCGGGCTTCACCACCACCACCATGCCGATGCCGCAGTTGAAGGTGCGCAGCATCTCGGCGGGGGCGACGCCGCCCTGATCGGCAAGCCAAGCGAACACCGGCGGCACCGGGAAGCGGCGCGCGTCGATCACCGCGTGCAGGCCCTTGGGCAGCACGCGCGGCACGTTTTCGGTCATGCCGCCGCCGGTGATGTGGGCGAATCCGGCCACGCCGCCCGCCGCAATCGCGGCGAGGCAGGGCTTCACGTAGATGCGCGTCGGGGTGATCAGCGCTTCGCCGAGTGTCTTGCCGGGGGCGAAGGGGGCGGCGTCGGTCCAGGCGAGGCCGCTTTTTTCCACGATCTTGCGCACCAGGGAGAAGCCGTTGGAGTGCACGCCGGAGGAGGCGAGGCCGAGCACCGCGTCGCCC
>JBFWJB010000332.1:0-3297 GCA_050253435.1 Rhodospirillaceae bacterium | reverse complement strand
CCAGGCCGAAACTCTCGCCGCCCGGCGACGGCGCGCAAAAGATGCCGGACTCCGCCAGCAGCCGCGCCTTTTCCACTTCCGAAACGCGCCCGGCGAAGCGCACCTCGGGCAGGCCGCGTGCCCGCACGGCAAGGGCGGCGGCCTCCGCGCCGTCGCCGGCGACGACCAGCCGCAGGGGCAGCCCCTCCGTCCGCAGCCGGGCGAAAGCGTCGAGCAGCAGGTGCACCCCCTTGCGTGCGTCCAGCCTGCCGACGAAGAGGATTTGCACCAGGCCGTCGCCGCGCTTCCGCCGCGGCTGCGCCAGCAGGCCGGAGAGGTCGATCGACGGCGGCAGGGTTTGCAGCATCGTCCCCGCCGGGGCGGCGAGATGGCCGAACTGCCCTTCCGACACTGCAAACACCCGGTCGAGGCGGCGGGCGAACCACGGCGCGAGGCGGCGGAACAGACGCCGCGTCATGCGGCCGCCGAAGTCGTCGGGCGGGGTGTCGTGAAAGGTGGCGACGCGCGCCGCCGCCCCGGCGCGGGCGAGCGCCTGCACCGGCAGGAACGGGTCCCACGGGGTGTGCAGATGCAGGATGTCGAAGCGCTGCGCCGCCATCCAGTCGGAAAGGCGGCGCGCCTCGCCGCCCCAGGCGAGGGAAATCTCAAAGCGGGTGCGGTTGAAGCCGACCATGCGGCGGCGGCCGAAGCGCGCCAGCAGGCCGTCCTCCGCCGCTTCCTCCGCCGCGCCCGGCGCGAGGATGCGCACCGTATGGCCGCGCGCCGCCAGCGCTGCCGCGGCATCGCGGATGTGCGCCTGCACGCCGCCGGGGCGAGCCATGTCGTAGGGGCAGACGAAACAGATTTTCATAGCCGCCTCGCCGCCAGAACAGCGGAAAGCGCCGCGTCGCCCAGGGCATAGAGCGCCCAGGCGAGCAGCAGGACATCGAGAACCCCCGCCGCCGCGGCGAGCGGAACGGCCAGGGAGGCGAAGCTCTCCAGCCCGGCAAGCAGATGGAACAGGCGCTGCCGCGGCGTCGGCGGCCCTTCATGGCGGAAGGGATAGACCGGCCCGGGCAATGACGCCGCCGCAGAATCGCGGATGAAGCGGGCAAGCAGCATCAGCGCCGCGGCGGCCAGCCCCAGCGCCAGGCCGTGGCGGGCGAGGCCGGGCAGCGCCGCCTCGCCGCCCCACTGCGCCAGGCCGCCCAGGCAGACGAACACCACGAGCTTCTTCACCTGGTCGGCAGCCCCGTCGAGCCAGGCGCCGAAGTCGCTCTGCCGCCCGGTGGCGCGGGCGAGGTCGCCATCGACGCAATCGAGGATTTCCAGCACCGCCATCGCCAGGGCGAGGACGATGCCTCCCGCCAGCGCCGGACGGCCGGACGCCAGGGCGGCGAGCGCCACCACGGCGGGGGTGAGCAGGCTGAACGCAAGGCCGCAGGCCGTCACCCGGTTGGGCGCGATGCCGCGCCGCGCCGCCGGCACGCACAGACGCAGGCCGATCGGGCGGTAGAGATAGTAGACCAGGGGTTCGTTGCGGCGCAGATCCGCGCTCTTCTCCGGCGGCGTCGCGGCGGCGATGGCGGCGGCGGTGAGGCGGGCGGCGGGGTCTTCCACGGCGCGCCTCCGCTCACATGTACATGCTCTGAAGCTCTTCGGCGAGGGAGGGCGCGTCGCTGACGCTCTTGAGGAACTCCTCCTTGCTCAACCAGTAGAGCTCGCACGGCGTCTCGGTGACGATGCTGGCGTGGCGCGTCGAATCCTCGAGGAGCGCCAGCTCGCCGAAGCCGCTGCCGTCGGCAAGACGCGCCACCTCCTCCGGCCCCGCGCCCTTGTCGATCAGCACCCGCGCCGTCCCCTTGTCGAGGATGTAGAAACGGTCGCCCTCCTCGCCCTGGCGGATCACCGTCTCCCCCGCTTCGCGGACCTCGCGGTGCAGGTAATGCACCAGGCTGTCGAGCACTGCGGCGCGGGTGTGCTTGAACACCGGAATCTTCGCCATGATCTCGCACAGGCGGACATGCTCCTTGATCAGCACGTTGGAGTGGATGTGCCCGTCGAGCATGTTCACGATGCGGTCGGCGGCATCGAGAATGCGGTTGTCGTGGGTGACGATCAGCACCGTCGCGCCGTGACGGTGCGCCAGTTCCTGGAACAGGCTGATCACCGTGTGGCCGGATTCCTGGTCGAGCGCGGCGGTGGGCTCGTCGGCGAGGATGAGGTTGGGGCGGTTGATCATCGCCCGTGCGATGGCGACGCGCTGCTTCTGCCCGCCGGAGAGATTGGCCGGCTTGTAGTGCATGCGGTCGCCGAGGCCGAGGCGTTCCAGCAGTTCCGCCGCTTCCGCCTCCGCCTCGCGGCGGCCGACCTGCTCGGCGCGCAGTTGCATGGAAACGCGCAGGGTGTCCATGGCGGACAGCGCGGAAAACAGGTTGTGATGCTGGAAGATAAAACCGATTTCCCGGCGCAGCGCGTTGATCTCCGCCGTGGTGCGCCCCTTGAGGCCGCGCCCGAGGAAGGAGATGTCGCCGGTCTGCACCGAGCGCAGGGTGCCGATGAGGGTAAGCAGCGTGGTCTTCCCCGAGCCGGAAGGGCCGGTCATGATGACGATCTCGCCGCGCCGGATCGACAGGTTGTTGTCGAAAAGGACCTTCTTTTCGTTTTCGCCGCGATCGAACACGTATTCGACGTGGCTGACCTCGATGGCGTTGGTTTCGGCCATGCGCGCCCCCTAGAACAGATCGGCCGGGTCGGCGCCGCGGATACGGCGCATCGCCAGCATCCCGGCCACCACCCCCATGACCAGGGTGATCAGGAGAACCGAGGCCGCCAGACGCAACGTCATGTGGGTGGGCAGGCGGCTCAGCTCGTAGACCAGACGGAACAGCCCGGTCGCCATCAAAAAAGCGGGCAGGAAGCTGAAGGAAATGAACAGGATGTTCTGCGTGATGCCGATGCCGTAGACGAAGCGGTTGCCGAACCCCATGGCTTTCATCGTAGCATACTCCTGCATCCGGTTGTTCAGCTCGGTCACCAGGATCTGGAAGAGAATGACCAGCCCGACGATGAAGGCGACGAACACCGCGGACTGGAACATGATGCCGATCGGCTTGACGCTGACGAAATAGCCGCGCTCCTCGGAGATCAGGCGGTCGCGGGTCATCACCACCACGTCGGACGGCACCAGGGTGCGGATGCGCTTCACCACCGCCTCCGGGTCGGCGCCGGGGCGGAACTTCATCAGCCCGAGAGTGACGCCGTTGACCCCGCGCCCGGTGAGACGCAGGAAGTTGCCTTCGTTGGTGGTGAGCGAAC
>JBFWJB010000331.1:0-3319 GCA_050253435.1 Rhodospirillaceae bacterium | reverse complement strand
ATCACCGAGTTCCTCTCCTGGCGCTGGGTGTTCTTCGTCAACCTGCCGATCGCGCTGGCCGCGCTGGCGATGATCGCCTTCGGGCTGAAGGACACCGTGCGGCGCGAACGCCAGCCCATCGACTTCGCCGGGATCGCGCTTCTCGTCGCCGCCACCACCGCGCTCTTGCTGCTGCTTGCCTGGGGCGGCGGCGAATTCCCTTGGTTTTCCGCCACCACCGCCGGGTTCGCCCTCGCCATCTGCGTGCTGTTCGCCCTGTTCGTCCGCCGCGAGCGAAGCGCCCCCGACCCGCTGGTGCGGCTCGCCTTGCTGCGCAACGTCACCTACGCCCGCGGCGTGATGATCGGCGGCATGATGACCTTCGCCATGCTCGGCTCCACGGTGTTCCTGCCGCTCTACTTTCAACTGGTGCTGGGGATGAGCCCGACGGCGGCGGGCGCGATGTTGCTGCCGCAGGTGGTGGGGATGATGATCACCTCGGTGATCGGCGGGCGCATCGTCTCCCGCCTCGGCAGCGGGCGGGCCTTCCTGCGCGCCGGAATCGCCGTGGAATCCCTCGCCCTGATGAGCCTCGGCTGGTTCGCCCACATCGGCGGCGGCGCCTATACCTTCATGGTCTCCACCTTCTGCCTCGGCTTCGGCATGGGCATGGGCATGCCCAACCTCACGGTGACGATCCAGAACGCCGTGCCCTACCGCGAACTCGGCGCCGCCACCGGAATGATGACGTTCATCCGCTCGCTCGGCGGCGCGCTCGGGGTCGCCGCTTCCGGCACGATCATGGCGCAGCACCTGCTCGCCGCGCTCGGCCGCGACCACGCCACCCTCTCCGCCGGGGCGCTCCACCGCCTCTCGCCCGCCGACCTCGCGGCGATCGCCGGGGTCTACCACCACGCGCTGATGTGGTGCTTCTGGCTCTCCGGCGCGGTGATGGGCGTCGCCTTCCTGCTTACCCTCGGCCTGCCGAATACCCGCCTGCGCGACCGTATCGAAGATGCCGCCGAGGCGTGAGAACCAAAACTCTGCGGAGGGACTCGGTCCCTCCGCGCCTCCCATAAGTTTTGCCGCGCAGCGGCCATCAACCGTTACGCCGCGTGATGGCTCTCTCGCGCTACGCGCAAAAACCAAAGTTATGGGGTGCGCGAGGGGACCGAGCCCCCTCGTAAAGTTTTGGTTTTAGGCGCTCGCCCCGGCGAGGCCGAGGAGCAGAGCCGGGTCGTCGGTGATCACCCCGGTCACGCCCCAGCCCCACAGGCGCATCGCCTCCGCCGGATCGTTGACCGTCCAGGCATAGATTTCCAGTCCTGCGGCGAGCATTTCCACGGCGAGCGCCGGGGTAAGCGCGCGGTGGTGGGGGTGCAGCGCCGCCGCCTTCACCCGCGCCGCCTGGAGCGCCCAGTTGCCGGGGATGTCCTCGCAGAGGATGCCGAGGCGGATATCCGGCCGCGCCGCGGCGAGGATTTCCAACACCTCCGCATCGAAGCTCGACACCAGCAGCCGCTCCGCGGACCAGGACCGGCGCGTCAGTTCCATCACCATGGCGGCGACGAGGTCTTCGGCATCGCCGCGCGCCTTGACGTCGAGGTTGACCGAAAGCCCGAAGTCGTCCAGCGCCTCCAACGCCGCGGCGAGGGTGGGCACTCTCTCGGCGACGCCGAGGGGGGCGAGGTCTCCCACCGCGAGGTCGGCCAGACGCTCCTGCCGCCCGGCGATGCGCCCGAGGTCGGCGTCGTGGCAGATCACCGGCGTGCCGTCGCCGAGCAGAGACACGTCGGTTTCCACCCAGCGCGCGCCGACCCGCGCCGCGGCGCGGAAGGCGGCCAGCGTGTTCTCCGGGGCGAGGCGCGCGGCCCCGCGGTGACCGATTACGCGACCGGCTGGCATGGGCGCGACTCCAGATCTGTGGACGGGGCTTCCCAGGGCATGCGGTTCCCCGCCGCATCGAACAGGTGGAGGCGCGCCAGTGGCATCTCAAGGGCGAGCGGCGCGTCCGGCGCGGGGGTCTGCGCGGTGCGCGCCACCAGCAGCGGGCCGTCGGCGAGGCGGGCATGCACCAGAGTGTCGGCGCCGAGCGGCTCCACCAGTTCCGCCACCGCCGCCGCCGTGCCGCCGGCAAGGCCCAGGTGCTCCGGCCGGATGCCGAGAGTCAGCGGCCCCGGCGCCGCATCAAGCCCCGGCAGGGCGAGGGCCAGATGCGGCGAGACGCGGGCGAAGCGGCCGTCCCATTCCGCGGGCAGCAGGTTCATCGCCGGGGAACCGATGAACCCGGCGACGAACACCGTGGCGGGGCGCTGGTAGAGGGCGAGCGGCGGGCCGATCTGCTCCGCCACGCCGCCGTTCATCACCACCAGGCGGTCGGCGAGCGTCATCGCCTCCACCTGGTCGTGGGTGACGTAGACCGCGGTGGTGTTGAGGCGGCGCTGCAGGCGCTTGATCTCGACGCGCATCGAGACGCGCAGCTTGGCGTCGAGGTTGGAGAGCGGCTCGTCGAAGAGGAACACCTTGGGTTCGCGTACGATCGCCCGGCCCATGGCGACGCGCTGACGCTGCCCGCCGGAGAGTTGCGCCGGGCGGCGCGCGAGCAGGTCGGTGAGTTCGAGAATCTCGGCGGCGCGGCGCACCTTGCGCTCGATCTCCGGCTTCGGCACGCGGCGGTTCTTAAGGCCGTAGGCCATATTGCCCGCCACCGTCATGTGCGGATAGAGCGCATAGTTCTGGAACACCATGGCGATGTCGCGGTTGCCCGGCTCGCGGTCGTTGACCGTCGCGCCGTCGATCGCGACGCGGCCCTCGCTCACCGTCTCCAGCCCGGCGATGAGGCGCAGCAGCGTGGACTTGCCGCAGCCCGAGGGGCCGACGATGACGATGAACTCGCCGTCCGCCGCATCCAGCGACACCGCGTTCACCGCCAGCACGCCGTTGTCGTAGCGCTTGGTGAGGGCTTGCAGGGAAAGGGTCGCCATCGTTCGTCCTTTACTTCTCGCTGTCCACCAGGCCTTTGACGAAGAGCTTCTGCATCGCCACCACCACCGCCACCGGCGGCAACATGCCGAGGATGGCGGTGGCCATCACCAGGTTCCAGATCGGCTCGGAATCCGGCACCGCGACCATGCGCTGGATGCCCATCACCACGGTGTAATGGGCCTCGTCGGTGGTGGCGATGAACGGCCAGAGGTACTGGTTCCAGCCGTAGTTGAAGAGGATGACGAACAGCGCCGCGATGTTGGTGCGCGACAGCGGCACCAGGATGTCGGCGAAGAAGCGCATCGGCCCGGCGCCGTCGATGCGCGCCGCCTCGGCAAGCTCCGGCGGCACCGAG
>JBFWJB010000330.1:0-3325 GCA_050253435.1 Rhodospirillaceae bacterium | reverse complement strand
GTCTCCGCCGCCAGCGCCTGGGAGATGCGTTCCACCGTCGGCTCGGTGAAGATGCGGCCGATGACCCCGGCGTGGGTCCGCATCAGTCCTTCCGGCGGCGGGCCGCGGTGCGCCTCGACGATGGCGCGCACCGCCGCGGGGGTGAGCCTCTCCGCCCCTTCCAGCGCGGCGCGCAACGCGGCGAAGCGGGTGGACGGCACGTACGCCGCGGCGAGGCCGAGGTCCACCGCGTCGGCGGCGCCGATCGCCGCGCCGGTCAGCGCCAGATATTCCCCCATGCCGTCGGGCAGCCGCGACAGCACGAAGTTCGTTCCACCGTCGGGAAACCAGCCGAAGCCGCAGCCGGGCACCACCAGACGCAGGTTCTCGCCGACCACGCCGACGCCGCCGAGAAGCGCAAGCCCGGTCCCCGCCGCCGCCACGGCGCCGTCGATCAGGCGCAAGAGCGGCTTGCGGAACGCCGCGAGCCGCCGGGTCAGGCGATAGCAGGCGGCGAACAGGCGGAGGTTGGCCTCGGTCTCTCCGGCCAGCCGCGCCGCATAGACGATCCGGGTGTCCACTCCGGCGCAGAAGGTGCGCCCCGGCGCGGCGCAGATCAGCACCGCGTCGGTCTCGTCGTCGGCCTCCCAGGCGTCGAGAGCCCGGTGGATGGCGAGGACGTCCTCGTATGTCAGGGCGTTCATCGCCGTCTTGCGGCGCAGGGTGACGACGCCCAAACGGCCGCGCCGTTCGATGGCGGGTGTCGCAGTATCGCCGAGCATCGCAACGCCTTTCCTGACTCTCCCCGCGCACTATAGCGTAATCCGGCGCGCGTCCTGAAACGGGATTATTAAACGATATAGAAATGTATAATTTTTATTTCTACTTTAGTTATATGGTTTATCTTGACGCTGCCGGGCTTCCATGCCCATATCGACGAACGCCCGCAACCAAGGAGCCGCGCCCATGACCAGCCTCCATCCCGAGACCATCGCCCTGCACGGCGGCTTCCGCAAGGACCCGGCGACCAATTCGGTGGCCGTGCCGATCTACCAGACCACCTCGTACCAGTTCGACGGCGCGCAGCACGCCGCCAACCTCTTCGCGCTCAAGGAGTTGGGCAACATCTACACCCGCCTGATGAACCCCACCCACGACGCCCTGGAGCAACGCGTCGCGGCGCTGGAGGGCGGCGTCGCGGCGCTGGCCGTGGCGTCGGGCCAGGCGGCCTCCACCTACGCGATTCTCAATCTCTGCCAGGCGGGCGACAACTTCGTCACCTCCACCGATCTCTACGGCGGCACCTGGAACCTGTTCTCCCACACCATGAAGCAGATGGGTATCGAGGCGCGCTTCGTCGATCCGGCGGACCCGCAGGCGTTCGTCCGCGCCACCGATGACAAGACCCGCGTCTGGTACGCCGAAACCCTGCCCAATCCGAAGCTGCAGGTCTTCCCCATCGCCGAGGTCGCGGCGCTCGGCCGCAAGATCGGCGTGCCGCTGATCGTCGACAACACCGCCGCGCCGATCATCTGCCGCCCGCTCGATCATGGCGCCGCGGTGGTAATGTATTCCACCACCAAGTACATCGGCGGCCACGGCACCTCGATCGGCGGCATCGTGGTGGACGGCGGCAATTTCGACTGGGAGGCGCATGCGGAGCGCTTCCCCCTGCTCACCCAGCCGGATGAGAGCTATCACGGCGCGGTGTGGACCGAGGCGGTGAAGCCCTTGGGCCCCATCGCCTATATTCTCAAGATGCGCGTCACGCTGTTGCGCGATACCGGCGCGGCGACCACGCCGTTCAACGCCTTCATGCACATCCAGGGGCTGGAGACCCTGCCCCTGCGCATCCGCGCCCACTGCGAGAACGCGGCCAAGGTGGCGGCTTTCCTTTCCAAGCACCCCAAGGTCGCGCGCGTCATCCACCCGAGCGTGCAGACCGGCGTCGCCCGCGAACGCGCGGAGAAATACCTCAAGGGCGGCATGGGCGGCTTGCTCGGCTTCGAACTCAAGGGCGGTCTCGAGGCCGGCCGCGCCTTCATCGACGCGCTCAAGCTTTTCTACCACGTCGCCAACATCGGCGATGCGCGCAGCCTGGCGATCCATCCGGCGAGCACCACCCACGCCCAGCTCACCGCGGAGGAGCAGCTTGCCACCGGCGTTTCCGAGGGTTATGTACGCCTATCTATCGGCATAGAACACATCGACGACATCCTCGCCGATCTTGAGCAAGCGTTGGAGAAAGCATGACCGCAGCATCCGCCATGGGTGCGTTTCCGCACACCCGGATGCGCCGCAACCGGCGTCACGACTGGTTGCGGCGTATCGCCGCCGAGAACACCCTTTCCGTCAACGACCTGATCTGGTCGCTGTTCGTCTCCGACCGCGCCGAGGACTGCGTCGAGATTCCCACCATGCCCGGCGTGGTGCGTTACGACATTCCGGGCGCGGTGGCGGCGGTGGGCCGCGCCAAGGCGCTGGGGATTCCGGCGGTGTGCCTGTTCCCCTCGATCGACCCCAAGCTCAAGACTCCGGATGCGCGCGAAGCCGCCAACCCGGACAACCTGATCTGCCGCGCCGTGCGCGCGATCAAGGCGGCGCACCCGGACATCGGGGTGATCTGCGACGTGGCGCTCGACCCGTTCAACAGCGACGGCCACGACGGCATCGTGCGCGACGGCTACGTGATGAACGACGAGAGCGTCGCCGCCCTGGTGGCGCAGGCGCTGGTGCAGGCGGCGGCGGGCTGCGACGTGCTGGCCCCCTCCGACATGATGGACGGCCGCGTGCGCGCCATCCGCAAGGCGCTGGACGGCAACGGCTTCCCCGATGTCGGCATCCTCGCCTACTCCGCCAAGTACGCCTCCGCGTTCTACGGCCCGTTCCGCGATGCTGTGGGCTCCGGCGGCGCGCTCAAGGGCGACAAGAAGACCTATCAGATGGACCCGGCCAACACCGACGAAGCGCTGCGCGAGGTCGCGCTCGACATCGCCGAGGGCGCCGACATGGTGATGGTGAAGCCCGGCATGCCCTATCTCGACGTGCTCTACCGCGTCAAGGAGGCCTTCGGCCTGCCCACGGTGTGCTATCAGGTGAGCGGCGAATACGCGATGCTGCGCGTCGCCGCCGACGCCGGGTGCTTCGACTACAAGAAGATCGTGCTGGAGAGCCTGATGGCGTTCAAGCGCGCGGGCGCCGACGGCATCATTACCTATTTCGCCTGCGAGGCGGCGGCCTGGCTGAAGGAAACCGCCAGAAAGGGACCCCCGCGTGCCGACGTCTCCGGTTACTCTCGACACGATCCGCCAGGCGCAGCGCCAATAGCGCGGCCATGTGGTGCGCA
>JBFWJB010000329.1:0-3329 GCA_050253435.1 Rhodospirillaceae bacterium | reverse complement strand
GTCGGTGCCCTGATCGTCGGTGGAGACGCGGGCGTAGCCGATCAGGCGGCCGCCCGCGGGCATTTTTCGGCTTTTGGGCGTCGTCACGTCGATCGGGCTCCTCTCCGAGCCTATTTTTACAATTCAATAAAGTGTTTGTAAACGGTCATTTGCAAAGGTGGCCGAGCCGCCAGGGCGGTCCGATGACGGTACGAGCCGGCACGACTGCAATCGACCAGGGCACGTTTTGTCAGGATTCAGGGGACGCTTTGTAGCGAACCAGGGCTCAGAAACCCGCGCCAAGCCGCCTCAGATCGGCTTTTGTCAGCATCCAGGGCGCGCGACAACCGCCCTTATCGGCGGTAACCCAGGATCAACCGGCGGGGCAGGGGGCCCGAAAAAATAAAAAAGGTTATTTGATGGATCGGCCCATTAGCCGTAACCTACCATCTATCAGACTAATTTTGTGGAGTGTTTTGAGTGGCTGCCCTACCCCCCGATCACCCGGCCGCGCGTCCACCCGCCGCCCGGCGGACCCGCTGATGGTGGCGGACGGATTCGACCGGGCGCCGCGCGACGGCCTGACCCGCACCGCGCCGGCCGGCCCGATGGTGCTCGCCGGCGCGCTCGCCGGGGCCGCCGCCGCCATCGCCCGGCTCGACCAGGCCCTCGCCGGACACCCGCTCGCCCAGGCCTTTCTCTACCGCACCCGCCTCGAGGCGGTCCGCCGGCAGGCGGCGGTCGACGGGCAGCTCATCGACCCCTGGCACCTCGCCGCGACCCTCGAGGGTCTGCGTCTGCGCATGGACCCGTATCTGCGCATCATCGACCGCGGTGAGATCCTGGACCGCGCCCGCGCCGCCCTCGCCCTGCACCAGTGGATCGTCGCGCCCGATTTCGACCAGGAGGGGGAGGTGCAGCGCGCCGAGGCGAGGCTGGCGATGCAACCCCCATCATTGCCACCGCTGATCGCCGCGGCACTTGGCCTCCGGGACTGGATCGAGGCGGGCGAAACGCGCCCGGCCATGCGGGCGGCGATGATCCGCTTCTGGCGCAAACGCTGCCTGTTCCGCCTGCCCGTGCCGCTGACGGGGGCCGCCGCACTCGGGTCCGGCCAGAACTGGGACCTGGAAGAATGGCTGCCGGTCTTCCTGCGGGCCATCGAACGCGAGGCCGCCGACGGCCTCGATCTCCTCACCACGATGGAGCGCGCCTGGTTCGAGGCCCGGCACAGCATCGCCCACCGCCGCAAGGACTCGCATGTCACTTCCGCCGTCGATCTGCTGGCGGCGGCGCCCCTCCTGTCCGCCACCACGCTGGCCTGCATTCTTGGGATTGCGGTCAAGAACGCCATCCGCATTCTCGATGAGCTGCGGGCCGCCGGCACCGCGATCGAGGTCACGCATCGCTCGAAGCGGCGGCTGTTCGGGCTGCAGGGGCTGACGCCGCTGCGGCAGGTCGTGCGGCCGTCCTATCGCCCGGACCCGAACCGCGGCCGCGGCCGCCCCCGCCACGACATTGAGGAGAATGTGGTCGAGGCGGCGCCGTCCCCGTTGCCGCCTCTCACGCCGATCGAGCGCCGCGCCTTCGATTACACCGCCCTGGAGGAGGCGATGGCCCATCTCGACGCCGGGGTGCGGAATTCCCGCAATGCCTTGCGCTCCATCGCGCAGGGTGACCACAGGGGAGAGGTAGCTGGTCTCATCGTTGCCGACAGGACGGGTGCCGCTCCATAGCAAATTCGGTTTGCATGGCAGCGAAGAGCGGCTTCCAGAGGACGAACCTCTCCTCAGCGGGCGGGGGTTGATGCACAAGCACATCACTCACAACAGATGTCATGCGACGTTCGCCGATTTCCGCAATGCGATCCTGACATTCCTGCGCGAGGAGATGCCGAGAAAGTGGCACGTCTATTGCGACGAGACTTTGGTGCAGGAACAGACTTTAGGTTGCATGGTACTTTGCCTTCTCCCGCTTTGGCTGTTGGTGACGAGGGTCTGCTGGCGGGGTAGGATCGGCGGCAGGGATAGGATGGCTTCAGGAACGGCATGCCGAACAAGCTCAACGACGACCGGCGTCATAAATTCGCAAAGGCGAAGTACCGGGTGACGAACTGGCCCGAGCTGCGCTCGAAATTCTGCTCGATCTCGAACGACCTCGCAAAAACCGCTGCGGCCACGACGGAACGCCCGATGGCCCTGGCATCGCTGGAAAACGTGGAACGTGCGCTGGCCCGCCAGATGGCGGCCCGTCGCAAAGCAACCGGCCCGAAATTCGGCTGAACGATGGGGAGTTGGTATCGCCGCCAACTCCCCATTTTACCCCATCGGGGCCACCACGAAAATGGCTGTAATCAAGTTATTGACGGTTTTTCGTTAAAGATGCTATTATAGCCATCAGTGAGGTGCCCCATGCTCTATAAGCTAGAGGTCGAAAATTTCTACTCCATCCGCGACCTGCAGGTGCTCGACCTGTCGGTGGATGGCAAGGTTCCTGACCCCGACGGCCGTTACACGCCGATTTTCGAGGGCGCGGACGTGCGGGTGCCGAAGGTCATTGCCCTCTATGGCGCGAATGCCTCGGGCAAGACGACGGTGCTGCGCGCCCTTGAATTCATCATCACCATGGCGCGCGACAGCGTGCAGCGCACCGTGCCGGGCTTTGTCGGCTGCGAGCGCTTCAACGACGAGGAATCCTGCGAGCGCCCCATCCGCCTCGCTATCGAGCTGGGCGGCATCATGAACGTGTCGGCCGAGCTGATCGAGCGAGCGCAGGCAGGCGAAAAGGTGGAACAGGGTGCCTTCCGCTATGAGCTGGAAATCGAGGTCAAAGAGGGTGCAGCCCGTCGCATCCTGACGGAATCGCTGCGCCAAAGGCCGCAAGGCCAGGGCAAATGGCAGCGGCTCTTCGAGCGCGACGCCGAAGGCCGGGTCAAGGACTCCAAGGCTTTTAGCCTTTCCGGCTATCAGCACCTCGTGAAGACGCTGGCCGACAATCACACCGTCCTGTCGTCATTTGCGAAATTCCAGCACCCGACCGCACAGATTTTCGTCGATGCGGCGCGGAAGGCCGTCTTCCAGATAGAGCCTGTCCAGACCTTTGTGGACAAGCACGTCATCGACTACCTCAAGGGCCAGCCCTACATCCTGTCCAAGCTGAACAATGAGCTGAGTCGTATCGACGTTGGCGTCGAAAGCCTGCGGTTTCAGGAAGGGCCGGATGGCCCATTCCCGCTGTTCAAGCATTCGGGCCTGCAGGTCGAAATGCCCTGGCTGCTGGAAAGCCACGGCACCCGCGCTTTCATCAAGATGTTCCCTTTCCTCCTGCAGGCGCTCGACAGCGGGGGCGTC
>JBFWJB010000328.1:0-3351 GCA_050253435.1 Rhodospirillaceae bacterium | reverse complement strand
GCGCCGCGCATCCGCAGCCTGATCAAGGGGGCTCATATGCACGACGTCGGCAAGATTGCGGTGCGCGACGATATCCTGCTGAAGCCGGGGCCGCTCGATGCCGCGGAGACCGCGGAGATGCGGCGGCATGTGCACTATGGCCTGGAGATCATCGCCTCGAGCGGCTGGCTGGCGGATGCCCGGGAAATCGTCGCGGGCCACCACGAGAAGTTCGACGGCAAGGGCTATCCCAACGGGCTTTCCGGTGAGGCGATTCCGCTTTTGCCGCGGGTGTTCGCGGTGGCCGATGTGTTCGATGCCCTGACCAGCCGCCGTCCTTACAAGGCCGCGTTGCCGGTGGCGGAGGTGGTTCCGATGCTCGAGGCGGAGCGGGGGCGGCACTTCGACCCGGCGGTGCTGGATGCATTTTTTGCGGTTCTGGCGGAGCGCGGGGAGGTCCTTCCCCGGTTGACCGGTTCCCTCGCCGAGCAGGCGGTGGAAAAGAGCATCGCCCGCTACTTTGCCATTCCCGTGCGTCCCGCGGCGCAGCGAGCGGGGGGCGCGGCGCTCTATGGCCGCCATCTTCCCTCGGTGGGGTAACGGGGGAGGGAAAAACGGGGCCGTGCGGCCCCGTTTCGCATTTTTGCCGATCAGGCGGCGGCGGGTTCTTCCGCTGTTGCGTGGCGGATCAGGTAGTCGAAGGCGGAAAGCGCCGCCTTGGCGCCATCGCCCATGGAGATGACGATCTGCTTGTAGGGGGCGGTGGTGGCGTCGCCCGCGGCGAACACGCCGGGGAGCGAGGTCGCCCCGCGCGCATCCACCTCGATCTCGCCGCGCGGGGTCAGCGCCAGGGTATCCTTCAGCCACTCGGTGTTGGGCACCAGGCCGATCTGCACGAAGATGCCGTCCAAATCCAGGCGGAAAAGTTCGTTGCGGGTGCGGTCCTGGTAGGTGAGGCCGGTGACCTTGTCGCCGTCGCCGTGCACTTCCGTGGTCATCGCCGAGGTGATGATCGAGACGTTGGGCAGGCTTTGCAGCTTTTCCTGCAGCACCGCATCGGCGCGGAGCTTGGAATCGAACTCGATGAGGGTGACGTGGGCGACGATGCCCGCAAGGTCGATCGCCGCCTCGACGCCGGAGTTGCCGCCGCCGATCACCGCGACGCGCTTGCCCTTGAACAGCGGGCCGTCGCAGTGGGGGCAGAAGGCGACGCCCTTGTTGCGGTATTCCGCCTCGCCCGGCACGTTCATCAGCCGCCAGCGCGCGCCGGTGGAGAGAATGACCGAGCGCGCCTTCACCGAGGCGCCGCCCGCGAGCTTGACCTCGACGAGGCCGCCCTCGCTTTTGGCGGGGATCAGCGCTTCCGCGCGCTGCAGGTTCATGATGTCCACGTCGTAGGCGCGCACGTGGGTCTCCAGCGCTGCGGCGAGCTTGGGACCCTCGGTGTGCGGCACCGAGATCAGGTTTTCGATCGCCAGGGTGTCGTGCACCTGGCCGCCGAAGCGTTCCGCCACCACGCCGGTGCGGATGCCCTTGCGCGCCGCATAGACCGCCGCCGCCGCGCCCGCCGGGCCGCCGCCGACGACGAGCACGTCGAACGCCTGCTTGGTCTTGATCTTTTCCGTTTCGCGCGCCGCCGCGCCGGTATCCAGCAGGGCGAGAATCTGTTCCAGGGTCATGCGGCCCTGGGAGAACGGCTTGCCGTTGAGGAAGACCGCGGGCACCGCCATCACCTGGCGGGTTTCCACCTCGGCGGGGAACAGCGCGCCGTCGATGGCGACGTGGCGGATGCGCGGGTTGAGGGTGCTCATCAGGTTGAGCGCCTGCACCACGTCCGGGCAGTTCTGGCAGGACAGCGAAAAATAGGTCTCGAAGCGGAAGTCGCCGTCGAGCGCGGCAATCTGCGCCGCCACCTCCGGGTCGGTCTTGGAGGGGTGGCCGCCGACGTGCAGAAGCGCCAGCACCAGGGAATTGAATTCGTGCCCCATGGGGATGCCCGCGAACTCCACGCCGATGCCGGTTCCGGCGCGGCGGATGGCGAACGAGGGCGCGCGATCCGCCTTGCCGGTTTCGATCAGGGTGAGGTTGTCCGAAAGCGGCTGGATCTCGCGCAGAAGCTCGCGCAGTTCGGCGGACTTTTCGCTGTCGTCGAGGGTGGCGACCAGTTCCACCGGCTGCGCGATGTGCGCGAGGTAGCCTTTGAGCTGTTCCTTCAGGCTGGCATCCAACACGTCGGGGACTCCTTTTTCAGGATTTTTGGGTGGGCGCGATCCCAGGAAGATGGGATCGCGCAGTCTCTCAGGGGAGGGGTCCGGGCGGCGGCGCCGCCCGGTAGAGGCAGGTTGGGTCAGATCTTGCCGACGAGGTCGAGCGACGGGGCCAGGGTCTTTTCGCCCTCGTGCCACTTCGCGGGGCAGACCTCGCCCGGATGCGCGGCGACGTACTGCGCGGCCTTGACCTTGCGCAACAGCTCCTTGGCGTCGCGGCCGATGCCGCCGGCGTTGATCTCGACGATCTGAATCTTGCCGTCCGGATCGATGACAAAGGTGCCGCGGTCGGCCAGGCCGGCGTCCTCGATCATCACGTCGAAGTTGCGGGAGATCGCGCCGGTCGGGTCGCCGACCATGGTGTACTGGATCTTCTTCACCGCATCCGAGGTGTCGTGCCAGGCCTTGTGCGAGAAGTGGGTGTCGGTGGAGACGCTGTAGATCTCCACGCCCAGCTTCTGGAATTCGGCGTAGTTGTCGGCCAGGTCCTCAAGTTCGGTCGGGCAGACGAAGGTGAAGTCGGCGGGGTAGAAGAACACCACGGACCACTTGCCTTTGAGGTGGCTGTCGTCGACTTCGACGAACTTGCCGTTCTTGAAGGCCTGAGCCTTGAAAGGCTTCACGGGGGTGTTGATCAGGGACATGTCGTTTCTCCAGGGATTGGACTGAAAGCTGCGCCATCCTGGATCGGCGGTTTGATCTATGAAATCCGATTTTCTCAGTATTTTCGATCTATAAAACCGATTATCGGCGGAACAGAAAGAACCCAGTAAAATCAGGGGCTTGTCGAGTCGGTGCGGACGCGAACAGATATAACATAAGTCATAACATATTGCGAAATAGCAATATTTTCCGTTTTACGGTTGCCGCCGTGGCTGCGATGGCGGGGCCGCTTCGGCGCGAATCGCCGGCGGCTCAGAAATCGAGGGGGGCGTTGTCCACCACCTCCTTCATCACGAAGAAGGTGCGGGTCTGGCGTACGCCGGGCAGGGCGATCAACTGCTGGCCGTGGATGCGGTTGAAGTCCGTCATGTCGCCGACGCGGATTTTCAGGAAGTAGTCGAAATCTCCCGCCACCAGGTGGCAGTCGAGGATGAAGGGCAGG
>JBFWJB010000327.1:0-3353 GCA_050253435.1 Rhodospirillaceae bacterium | reverse complement strand
CTCCTGCCGCGCCGAAACCGTGATCGCGCCGTCGTCGCGGCTGCGATGCTTGATCGCGTTGCCGATAAGGTTGCGCAGCACCAGGGTGAACGGCGTGACCAGGGTGGAAAACACCGGCAGGCCCTCGCCGAGATCGAGGCGGAAGTCGGCGGGCGGCGCCAGAAGATCGAAAAGGTCATGGCAGAGTTCCGGCACGTCCACCGCAACGATGTCGCCCTCGATGCGCCCGACCCGCGAATAGGAGAGAAGATCGTCGAGCAACCCCTCCATACGGGCGATGCGGCTTTGCATCATCCGCAGGTGCTCGGAGACCTCGGGCGGCAGACCCTCGGGCATGTCCTCGACGATCCATTGCGCGAGCTGGCTGATGCCCCGTAAAGGCGACCGCAGGTCGTGGGAGGCGACGTAGGCGAAGGTGGCGAGCTCCTTGTTGCTGCGTTCGAGCTCGTCGCGGCGGCGGCGCAGCTGCAGCTCCTGGCGTTTGCGCTGGGTGATGTCGGTGATGGTGAAGGTGACGCGCCCGGCGACGCCTTCTTTCTCGGTGAGCGCCGTGCCGTTGATCAGCACGTTGATGAGGTGGCCGTCCTTGTGACGCCAACGCGTCTCCAGCGAGGAGAAGCCGGTTTCCTCAAGCTGCACCGCGGCCTCCCGGCCGGCGTGCTCGAACTCCGCGGCAGTGGCGTAGAGCACATCCGTGGTCTGGCCGACCAGTTCGTCGTGTGTGTGGCCGGTGAGTGTGCACAAACTCTCGTTGATTTCGATGAAGCGGCGGTTCTCGACGATGCCGATGCCGATCGGCGCGGCGCGGAAGATCGAGGCGAGCCGCGCCTCGTGCGCCAGCGCCGCGGCGCGCGCCTGCAGCAGCTTGTCGCGCTGGCCGCTCACCGCCTCGTTCCACACCACCAGGGTCACTGCCACCACCGCCACCCCCACGGCAAGCAGCGCCCATACCCCGAGCAGGGCCTCGCGGCGCTGCGACGCCAACGCCTCCACCACATCGACCTTGGAAATCAGCACCCAAGCGGTGCCCGGCACCGGCATGCCCACCGCAAGCACCGGAACGCCCCGGTAGTCCGGACCGCTGATCACGTCGGTTTCCCCTCTCAGGGCGCGCGCCGCCGGAAGGGCGGGATCGTCCGCAGGAAGCCGGAAGGTGAGCGGCGCATCGTCGCGGTGGCGCAGCGGGGTGAGAAACAACACGTCGCTGCCGTCTTTCCGCGCCAGCAGGGTCTCGGCGGTGTGGCTGGTCATCGGCCAGCGCCGCAGCAGCGGATAAAGATAGGTGTCCGGGTCGATTTCCAGCACCAGAGCCAGCTTGGCGGCGCGCAGCTCCGGGTCTTCCTCGTAAGCGAAGAGCGGCACCGCTACGTCGATCACCGGGCGGGCGCTGGCCGAGAGGTTGAAATCGCCGAAGGCGGGCGCGCCGGTCGCCCGGGCGCGGGAGAGCGCCTCCGCGGTGCCCGCGTCCTCGGTATCGGAGCGGCGCGGCTTGATCCCGACGATCACCCGGTTTTCACCATCGACCAGGCGGATGTCGTTGTACTGATAGGCCTCCTGCATCAACAGCAGGCGTTCCTGCACCGCCGCGAGGGGGCCGTTGCTCCAGGTTGCGCGGACCTCCGGCCCGGTCATCGCCCACACCCGCATCACCCGATTGATCGTTGGATTGGAGGCCAGAACCTGGGCGTCGGACAGACGATTGCGCAACCATTCGTGGATTTCCACCACCTTGAGCACGGCGATCGCGCGCAGGTTGTCCTCCGCCTCGCGGCGGGTGCGGGTTTCCTGCTCCTGCAAATATCGCCAGCCGCCGAACCCGATGAGAATCAGGACCAGCGCCAAGGCGAAAATCCACAGACGCGGCAGGGTTCGCATGATCTTTGCTTCCCTCTTCCGGTCCGGAGCAGGGGCGGACCGGCCCCGACGGCAGCGTCACAGATTGCACACAGTCGTACGTCTCTCGCGTTCTTCCAGTGTGCAGATATACAACGTAAGATTTATATGGTCATGACGGAAACGGAAACAACGGAGTTCCGCGCGAGAATCGCCGCAAAACGAAAACGGCGGGCCGAAGCCCGCCGTTTTGGCCATTGCGTCCGCACGTGCGGCCTAGAAGGCCGGCACCACCGCGCCCTTGAAGGTCTTGAGGATAAAATCGCGCACCGGCGCGGTCTGATAGGTGGAGACGATCGCCTTGACCCAGGCGGCGTCCTTGTTCTTGGCGTTGACCACGAAGATGTTGGCGTACGGACTGTCCGCCGCCTCGATGACGATGGCGTCCTTGGTCGGCACCAGGCCAGCCTCCAGCGCGTAGTTGGTGTTGATCGCCGCGATGACGACGTCGGGCAGCGAGCGCGGCAGCTGCGCCGCGTCCAGTTCGACGAAACGGAGCTTCTTCGGATTCTCGGCGATGTCCACCACGCCCGCGGTAAGCCCGGCGCCGGGCGCAAGCTTGATCAGCCCCTGCTTCTGCAACAGCAGGAGCGCACGGCCGCCGTTGGTCGGGTCGTTGGGGATGGCCACCCGGTCGCCCGCCTTCAGCGCGGAGAGCGCCTTGATCTTCGTCGAGTAGACGCCCATCGGCTCGATGAAGTTGGTGCCGACCGAGACCAGCTTGTAGCCGCGGTCCCTCACCTGGTTGTCGAGGTAGGGCTGGTGCTGGAAGGAATTCATGTCGAGATCGCCATTGTCCACCGCCTGGTTCGGCAGCACGTAGTCGGAGAAGGAGACGATCTTGATGTCGATGCCCTTCTTGGCCAAAAGCGGCTTGACGAACTCCATGGTGCGTTCGTGCGTGCCCGGGGTGACGCCGACGGTGTAGGTGCGCGCCGCGGCGTCCGCGGGCGCAAACGCGGGCAGCGCCAGAAGCGCTCCGGCGAGGGTGAGGGCGAAACGGTTCATCGGGTTTGTCCTCCGTGTCTTATGCCTTTTTCCCGTCCGGTCAGAACGCGGGCAGAATCGCGCCCTTGCCGGTTTCGAGAATGAACTTGCGCACCGGCTCGGACTGGTAGGTCGAGACGTAGGTCTTGACCCACGCGGCGTCCTTATCCGCGGCGCGGATGGCGAAGATGTTGGCGTACGGGCTGTCCGCGCCTTCGCGGGCGATGGAATCCTTGGCCGGGTTCATCCCCGCGGAAACCGCATAGTTGGTGTTGATCGCCGCCACCGTGACGTCGGGCAGGGAGCGCGGCAGCTGCGCCGCGTCCAGCTCGACGAGCTTGATGCGCTTCGGATTTTCCTGAACGTCGATGACGCTCGGGATCTTGCCCGGAGCGGTCTTGACGGTGAGCACGCCGAACTTCTGCAGCAGCAGCAGGGCGCGGCCGCCGTTGCTCGGATCGTTGGGGATGGCG
>JBFWJB010000326.1:0-3377 GCA_050253435.1 Rhodospirillaceae bacterium | reverse complement strand
TCCGGATCGGCCATCAGTTCCTGCGGCGACACCTCCTTGTCGGTCAGCTGCACCAGCTCGAGGATGAAGTCGACGGTCTTCTCTTCGAACAGCGGCGCTTGGAACTGCTCCATCGCCTGCGGGTTCTTGGTGAAGTATTCGAAGACCTGGCGCTCCTGGCCCGGGAACTGCCGCGCCTGCTGGAACACCGCGCGCTGCAGGTCTTCCTTGCTCACCTGGATGTTGTTGACGCGGCCGATCTCGGCGAGCACCAGGCCCAGGCGCACGCGGCGCTCGGCGATCCCCTGATACTCCTCCTTGAGCTCCTCGTCGGACTTCTCCACGTCGGAGGGGTCGAGGGTGCCGTTGGTCTTGGCCTCTTCCAGGGACTTCCAGATCGCGGCGAACTCGCCCTCGAGCAGCGACGACGGCACCTCGAACTTGTGGGTCTCGTCCAGCGCGTCGAGCAGAACCCGCTTCAGCCGCTGGCGCGACACCTGGGCGAAT
Source organism: Rhodospirillaceae bacterium (assembly GCA_050253435.1). GTDB lineage: Bacteria > Pseudomonadota > Alphaproteobacteria > Rhodospirillales > Rhodospirillaceae > Oleispirillum. The sequence continues at coordinate 2,891 of JBFWJB010000326.1, read as the reverse complement.
TCCTCCTCGATGCGGCCGCGCAGGGCCTTGCGCAGTTCCTCGAGGTCCTTCAGGCCTTCGTGCTGGGCCAGCTCGTCGTTGATCGGATGCTCGCGGAACTCCTTCACCGCCTTCACCGTAACGTCGAAGGTGGTCTCCTTGCCCGCCAGGTCCTTGGCGTGATAGTCCGCGGGGAAGGTCACCTTGACCAGCACCTCGTCGCCCGCCTTGGCGCCGATCAGCTGGTCCTCGAAGCCCGGAATGAACATGCCGGAGCCGAGCTCGAGGTCGAAGTCCTTGCCCTCGCCGCCGGGGAACGGCGTGCCGTCGAGCTTGCCGACGAAGTCGATCTGCACCCCGTCGCCCTTCGCCGCGGCGCGCTCCACCACCGACGGGTGGGCGTGGGCGTGATGCTGCGCGACGTTGGCCAGCGCCTTCTCCACGTCCTCTTCCGGCGCGGAGGCCTTGAGGCGCTCCAGGCTGATCTTGGAGAGGTCGGCGATGGCGATCTCCGGCAGGATTTCCATCTCCACCGAGAATTCCAGGTCCTTGCCGTCGTCGAAGGAGACGATCTCGACCTTCGGCTGCACCGCCGGGCGCAGCTTGCGCTCGGACACCGTCTTCGCGGTGCACTCGTTGATCATCGCCTCCATCACCTCGCCCATCACCGCGGGCCGGTACCGCTTGCTCAGGAAGGACATCGGCACCTTGCCGGGGCGGAACCCGGGGATCGACGCGTTGCGGCCGACCTCGACCAGGCGCGCCGTGACTTTTTCCTCAATCTGGGCGGCGGGCACGACGATCGAGAACGCGCGCTTCAGCCCTTCCGTCTTGGTTTCGGTTACCTGCATAGGAAAGCTCTGTGATTATCCAAAATCGTCCTGACGATGCGAGGGCCGTCCGCCCTGGGACCATGCGACGAAAAACGGTCCGGGTATGGGAAAAACCCTCGCGCGAAACTCAACCCCGGGGCGATTCGCCTGCGGGCGCGGGAACATGCTTGAGCGACGTGGTGCGGGCGAAGGGATTTGAACCCCCACGGCTTGCGCCACCAGAACCTAAATCTGGCGTGTCTACCATTCCACCACGCCCGCAAACGTCCCGTGCCGCGGACACGACGTATCGCCGGAGCCGGGTTCTATAACACGCCACTAGTCAAGACAACATCATTAATTTGCCCCCGCCTCGCCGCCCAGCGCGCGCAGAACCGCGGGCAACGTCTCGGGCAGGTCCTCGGCGATCAGCCCGGGACCGAAATGCCCTGCCGCCGCGCCGTGCAGCCACACCGCGGCGGCGGCGGCGGCGGCGGCGGACATGCCCTGGGCGAGAAGCGCCGCAACGATGCCGCAGAGCACGTCCCCCGCCCCTGCGGTGGCGAGCCACGGCGGCGCGTTGGCGTTGATCGCGGCACAGCCGTCGGGGGCGGCGATCACCGTGTCCGCGCCCTTCAGCACCACCACCGCGCCGGCGCGCTCCGCCGCGGCGCGGGCGCGGGCCAGGCGGTCGCCGGAAAGGTCGGGGAACAGGCGGGCGAACTCGCCCTCGTGCGGCGTCAGCACCACCGGCCCGGCCCCGGCGATAGCCCGGAACAGCGAGGCCGGAGCCTCGGCGAAAGCGGCGAACACGTCGGCGTCGAGCACGCAGGCGCGCCGCGTGGCGAGCACGTCCAGCACCCGGCGGCGCAGGCGCGGCGGCTCGCCGTGGCCGGGACCGATGACCACGACGTTGCGCCGCGCATCCGCCAGCAGTTCGCGGAACACCGTTTCGTCGGCGGCGTCCTTCGCCGCGAACACCAGCGCGCCGGGCGCATCGGCGGCGCACACGGAAAACACCTGCGGCGGGCAGAGCAGGCTGACCAGCCCCGCCCCGGCGCGCCGCGCGCCGCGCACCGCCAGCCGCGCCGCGCCGCTCATCCCGCCGCCGACCACGAGCACGTGGCCGCGGCTGTATTTGTGATCCGCCGCGCCCGGCGGCGGCAGCCGCCACAGCCCCGGCCGGTTGGCCCAGGCGTGCGCGCCGGAAGCGCGGGCCGCCTCTTCCGGAATGCCGATGTCGGCGATCACCACGTCGCCGCACAGGGCGCGCCCGGGCAGCAGCAGATGCCCCGGCTTCATCCGGAAAAAGGTGACGGTAAGCGCCGCGGGCGCGGCGACGCCGCGCACCTCGCCGGTCGCGCCGTCCACGCCGCTTGGAATGTCCACCGCCACCACCGGCGCCCCGGCGTCGCGCGCCGCGCCCAGCAGCTCCGCCGCCGCGCCGTCGATAGTCCGATTGAGCCCCGCGCCGAACAGCGCATCCACCACCAGCCCCGCGCCCTTCAGGCAGGCGGGCGCGGGCTCCGCCACCGGCGCGTTCCATGCGGCGAAAAAGCGCGCCGCATCGCCGCTGAGGCGCTCCGCATCGCCGAGCAGGGCCAGCGTCACCGGCCAGCCCGCGGCGCGCAGCGCGGCGGCGATGACGAAACCGTCGCCGCCGTTGTTGCCGGGGCCGCACAGCACCGTCGCCGGGCGCGGCGTCCAGCGGCTTTCAATTTCGCGCGCCACCGCGCCGCCGGCGTTGGCCATCAGCGTCGCGCTGGAAACTCCCGAGGCGACGGCAAGGCGGTCGGCCTCCGCCATCTGGGTGGGGGTAAGCAGCACGGCAGGCGAAGCGGCATCCCAGGCTTCCATCGCGATCGACCTCTACGGCATTGCATGGCAGGGAGGTTTCGGTCCAAAGTGTAGCGCACCGCGGCGCGGGGCAAAAACGGTTTGCCCCTGTCAGGATGTAATGCGTTTCTCCTTTTCGGGTGGTGTTTTTCATGCGCGCGATCGTTCTCGGGGCCGGAGTCGTCGGTGTCAGCACCGCCTATGCCCTGGCGCGGCGCGGCGCCGACGGTCTGGTGATCGACCGTCAGCCCGCGCCAGCTCTTG
>JBFWJB010000325.1:0-3390 GCA_050253435.1 Rhodospirillaceae bacterium | reverse complement strand
CGCCAACACGGCGGACTCGGCAGGCAGGGCGGGCAAAACATCCGGCATCGCTCTCAGATGCCCCGCCGGGGGCGCGGCGTCAAGGACGGGGACAACCAGGCCAGGGGCGCTGCCCCTGGACCCCGCTGGGGCCCAGGGCCCCAGACCCCCTAAGTTTTTCGCCGCAAAGCGGCTATCGACCTTCACGCGGCGTGATGGCTCTATGGCGCTACGCGCAAAACCGAAAGTTATGGGAGGTCCGGAGGGTCCGAGACCCTCCGGAAAGTTTTGGTTTTTCCCTGCCCGCGCCTATGATGCGGGCATGAAGAAGCCGACCGCGCCTGTTCCTGCGCCGCCGAGGCGCCGCAGGCGGCCGCATCCTTTGGGGATGGCCGCCGCGGCGGTGGTGCGTCCGATGATCGGGCGCAAGGGGTTCGTCGAGGCGGATCTGCTGACCCGTTGGGAGGCGGTGGCCGGGCCGGAGATGGCGGCGCTCTGCCGCCCGGTGCGGCTGGCGAAGCCGCGCGACGGCGGGCCGCCGGTGCTGCATCTGCGGGTCGCCTCCTCGGCCTTCGCCACGCTTCTGAAGCATCAGGAGCCGGAGCTGATCGGCCGCATCAACGGCTATTTCGGCTTCGACGCGGTGGGCAAGCTCAAGGTCGCGCCCGGCACCCTGCCGCCGCCGCCCGCGCCGAAACCGCCGCCGCCCGCGCCGCCGCCGCTTTCGGCGGAGGAGGCGGCGCTGGTGGCGGGCATCGACGACCCGGACCTGCGCGCCGCGCTGGAGGCTCTTGGCCGGTCCATCCGCGCCGGAAACCGCGCGGGGGGATGACAGGGGGCAATCCGCGCTTTATCTGATGAGGCACTGCGTATCTTTCGAGGAGTTGCTTCGTGCTGCTGACCCGCCGTTCCCTGCTTGCCGCCTCCATGGCGTCCGCCGCGCTCGGCCTGCTGCCGCGCGGGGCGCGCGCCGCCGGGCCCGCCCGTCTCGTCGATCTCAGCCTCGGCCGCGACGGCGCGCCGGTGACGATCCTCGAGTACTCCTCCTACACCTGCCCGCACTGCGCCACCTTCCACACCGAGACGCGGCCCTGGCTGATCAAGACCTATGTGGATACCGGCCGCGCGCGCATGGTGTTTTCCGACTTTCCGCTGGACGGCGTGGCGATGGCCGCCTCGATGCTGGTGCACAGCGCGCCGAAGGAAACCGCCACCGCGCTTTCCGAGGCGCTGTTCTCCGAGCAGCGGCACTGGGCCACCGCGCAGAACCCGCGCGAGGCGCTGACCCAGCTTGCCGCCCTCGCCGGGATGCCGGCCAAGGCGGTGGAGGCCGCGCTGGCCGACAAGGAGCTGTTCCAGGCGCTGTTGGACCAGCGGGAAAAGGCTTCGCAGGATTACGGCGTCGATTCGACCCCGACTCTCGTCATCAACGGCCGCAAGATCGCCGCCAACAGCCCGCGCAAGGACTTGGCGGAAGCAATCGAGGCCGCCGAGGCGGAGGCAAAACGCAAGTCCTGACGCGCGGTTATCGCAAACCCCTCTTGGCAGCGCCGATCAACCGGGCATAATCGCCGGATGATCCAGTTCACCAAACTGCGCCTCTCCGGTTTCAAATCCTTCGTCGAGCCGACGGAACTCCTGGTCGAACCGGGTCTGACCGGGGTGGTCGGCCCGAACGGCTGCGGCAAGTCCAACCTCGTCGAGGCGATGCGCTGGGCGATGGGGGAAACCTCCGCCAAGCAGATGCGCGGCGGCGAGATGGACGACGTGATCTTCGCCGGCAGCCGCGAGCGCCCGGCGCGCAACGTCGCCGAGGTGACGCTGACGCTCGACAACCGCGCCCGCACCGCGCCCGCGCCCCTCAACACCGCCGACGAACTGGAGGTCAGCCGCCGCATCGAGCGCGGCTGCGGCTCCACCTACCGCGTCAACGGCAAGGAGGTGCGCGCCCGCGACGTGCAGCTCTTGTTCGCCGATGCGGCCACCGGCGCGCGTTCCACCGCCATCGTCTCGCAGGGGCGCATCGGCGCGCTGATCGCCGCCGCACCGGCGGAGCGCCGCGCCCTGCTGGAGGAGGCGGCGGGAATTTCCGGCCTCTATTCGCGCCGTCACGAGGCGGAGCTGCGGCTGCGCGCCGCGGAAAACAACCTCACCCGTCTCGACGACGTGCTCAACGCGCTCTCCACGCAGAAGCAGGGCCTGGACCGCCAGGCGCGGCAGGCGGTGCGTTACCGCACCCTGTCCGAGGATATCCGCGCGCTTGAAATCGCGCTCACCCGCCGCAACTGGGACGAGGCGGTGGCGGCGCGGGAGGAGGCGCGGGCGGCGCTCGCCGAGGCCGAGGCGGCGGTGGCCGCCGCCGCTTCCGCCGCCGCCGCCGCTTCGACGCTGCAGGCGGAGGCCTTCGCCGCGGTGGACCCGGCGCGCGAGGCGGCGAATGCGGCGAACGCGGCGTTGCAGCGTTTCGCCATGGCGCGCGAGGCACTGGAGGACGAAGAGCGCCGCCTGGAGCGGGCGACGCGCGGCAACGCGGAGCGGCTGACCCAAATCGCCGGAGACATCGCGCGGGCGGATGCGCAGTGCGCCGATGCGACGCGGCGGCGCGAAGAGATCGCAGCGGAGCGCGCCCGCCTCGCCGCGGAGGCGGAGGCCGCCCCGGCCGCCACCGCCGCCCTGCAGGCCCAGGCGGACGAGGCGGAGGCGGCGCTTTCCGCCGCCGAATCCGAACTCTCTGCTGCGACGACGCGGCTTGCCGAGACCGAGGCGACGATCAAGGCGGCGACCCGCCGCCGCGACGATGCGGAGGCGGCGCTGGCCCGCGTCGCCGCGCGCGAGCGGCAGATCGAGGTGCAGATCGCCGCGGCGCAGGCCAAATGCGTGCCGCCGGAGGCGATGCGCGCCGCGGAGACCGCAGCGGCGGAGTCGGAGGCGGCCTCCGAATCCGCGCAGGAGGCGCGCGACGCGGCGGAGGCCGCCCGCGCCCGCGCCGAGGCGGAGCGCGCCGCGAGCGCCGAGGCGTTCGCCGAGGCCGATGCGGCGCACCGCCGCCTCGCCGCCGAGATCGAGGCGCTGGAAGCGGTGCTTTCCGCCGATGCCGGGGCCGCGAGCGCCCCGGTGCTCGACCGGGTGCGCGCCGAGGCGGGGTTCGAAGCCGCCGCCGCGGCGCTGCTGGACCATGGCGCCGACGCGCCGGAAGACGACGGTGCCGCCAAACCGCCGCGCGCCTGGCGTATCTACCCGCCGCTTGCCGCACCGCCCGCGCCGCCTGCCGATCTGCCCGCGCTTGCCGCCCGGGTTTCCGCCCCCGCCGCCCTGGCGCGGCGGCTTTCCCTCGCCTTCCTGGTGCCCGATGCGGCCGAGGGCGATGCGCTGGCGCCCAGGCTTTCCCCCGGCCAGTGCCTGGTCTCCGCC
>JBFWJB010000324.1:0-3393 GCA_050253435.1 Rhodospirillaceae bacterium | reverse complement strand
CAAGGAAGGGCAGGCAGGCTTTGGCCTCCGCCGGGGTGGGTTTGTTCTCCGGCGGCACGCAGCGCACCGCGTTGGCGATGCGGCAGCCGGCGAGCTCCAGCCCGTCGTCCGGCGCGCGGCCATAGGTGCCGCGGGCCAGACCGAAGGACAGCAGGGTTTCGTAGAGCAGATCCCCGGCGTAGTCGCCGGTGAAGGGGCGGCCGGTGCGGTTGGCGCCGTGCAGGCCGGGCGCCAAGCCGACCACCAGAAGCCAGGGCTCCGCCCCCCCGAAGGAGGGCACCGGGGCGTTGAAATAGGCGGGGAAGGCGCTGCGGTTGGCCTTGCGGAAACCGGCGAGGCGCGGGCAGAGGGCGCAATCGTGCGCGGGTCCGCCCGCGGCCTGCTCAGGCGTCATCGTCGAGGATGCCCATGAGCTCGTGTTCCGGGTTTTCCCGGCTCATCGGCATGCGCAACTCCTCGCGGGCATTGTTGTTATTGTTGTTGTTATTATTGTTGCCGGAGGTTCGCGCGATCATCGGCTGCAACTCGGAGAGTTCGATGAAGTTGTCGGCCTGGCGGCGCAGTTCGTCGGCGACCATCGGCGGCTGCGAGCGCACGGTGGAGACCACGGTGACGCGCACGCCCTTGCGCTGCACCGCCTCGACCAGGCGGCGGAAGTCGCCGTCGCCGGAGAAGAGCACGATGTGCTGCAGGTGCTCGGCCATTTCCATCACGTCGATGGCCAGCTCGATGTCCATGTTGCCTTTGATCTTGCGGCGGCCGGAGGCATCGGTGAATTCCTTGGTCGGCTTGGTGACCATGGTGTAGCCGTTGTAGTCCAGCCAATCGACCAGCGGGCGGATCGGCGAGTATTCCTGATCCTCGATCAGCGCGGTGTAATAGAAGGCGCGCACCAGAATGCCTTTTTCGGCAAACAGTTCGAGCAGACGCTTGTAGTCGATGTCGAAGCCCAGCGCACGCGCGGCGGCATAAAGGTTCGATCCGTCGATGAACAGACCGATTCGTTCCTGGGAATAGAAAAGCATAGTCGGTAATTCCGAAACACGAGGGCTACGAGTATGGGCGAGACGCTGAAGGCGAAAATGAAGCGGAGGAAATGACTTTTGAAAAATCTTCGACAACCGCGCCCGACCGCGAATTCCGGGTAAACCGGAACAAATAAATACCAAACCTTCCTTCGTTCAGGTTATGTAAGGTCCGATCCCCGCGCCGGTCAACGGCTTTCGCCGAAAGATCGTCCGCTTTTCGCCACTATTTTGGAAAGGAGAGGCCGGTGATTCTGATCGCGCTGGGAGGCAACCTGCCCACCGCCCACGGTTTTCCGCGGCAGACCCTGGAGGCGGCGCTCCTGCGTTTTCCCGCGCATGGGCTCGTCGTGGCGGCGCGCTCGCCGTGGTACGAGACCGCGCCGGTGCCGGTTTCCGATCAGCCGTTTTTCGTCAACGGCGTGGTTTGCGTCGAGACCGCGCTCGACGCCGGGGCGACGATGGCGGCGCTGCACGCCATCGAGGCGGAATTCGGCCGCGTGCGCAGCGTGCCCAATGCGGCGCGGAGTCTCGATCTCGACCTTCTGGACTACGAGGGAGAGGTGCGCACCGCATCGCCGGCGCTGCCGCACCCGCGGCTGGCGGAGCGCGCCTTCGTGCTCTACCCGCTCGCCGACGTCGCGCCCGCGTGGCGGCACCCGGTTTCGGGGGAAAGCGTGACGGAAATGATCGCCAAGCTGCCGCCGGGCGAGGAAATCCGCCGCCTCGATTGAGCGGGGATGAGGGCTTGTCGCGCGCGGGACTTGCCTTTATCTCTGGTAGGGATTAAAAGTGCTCTCCCTTTTTCGCGACAATCAGGATATCCCATGGCGCGCGTCACGGTAGAAGACTGCATTCTCAAGGTTCCGAACCGCTTCGAGCTGGTCCTCCTGACCTCTCAGCGGGCGCGGGACATCAGCGCCGGCGCTCAGTTGACGGTCGATCGCGACAACGACAAGACCACGGTGGTCTCGCTGCGCGAAATCGCCGAGGAGACGGTGGACATCGACGGTCTGCGCACCGCCCTGATCCAGGGCCTGCAGAAGACCGTGGACTTCGACGAGCCGGAAGACGACGCCGAGATGCAGGCGATCGAGATCGAACTCGCCGAGGCTTCGATGAGTCTGGACCTCTCCCAAGAAATGCGGGAAGATTCCCTGTCCGAACAGGATGAGACGGATTTCATCGCTCCGGGCGAGTCCGAAGAGGAAGAGTAAAGCTTTCCCGGTCCGCCGGGCCGGGGCGGGGAAGATGCGTGGGGGCGCTTCATTGGGCGCGCCGTCATCCAAAAGCGGCTGCAACAGCCGCTTTTGTCGTCTGTGGCGTAGGTATGTAGGGAGTGGTGGCCGGCATGGGCATGATGCGCCAGTACGAACTGGTGGAACGGGTGAAGTCCTACGATCCCGCCGCGGATGAGGCTGCGCTCAACCGTGCCTACGTCTACGCGATGAAGATGCACGGCAGCCAGGTGCGGGAAAGCGGCGACCCCTACTTCTCGCACCCGGTCGAGGTCGCCGGCATCCTGACCAAATACAAGCTCGACGCCGCCTCGATCATCACCGGCCTGCTCCACGACACCATTGAGGACACGCCCGCCACCTTCGATGAGATCAAGGAGATGTTCGGCCCGGACGTCGCCGCCCTGGTCGACGGCGTCACCAAGCTCACCCGCATCCAGCTGCAGTCCGACCTCTCCAAGCAGGCGGAGAACTTCCGCAAATTCGTGCTGGCGATGAGCGAGGACATCCGCGTTCTCCTGGTCAAGCTCGCCGACCGCACCCACAACATGCGGACGCTGCACTTCGTCGCCTCGCCGGAGAAGCGCCGCCGCATCGCGCTCGAGACCATGGAGATCTACGCGCCGCTGGCGGAGCGCATCGGCCTGCAGGAGATCAAGTCCGAGCTCGAGGACCTGGCCTTCGCCGAGTTGCATCCGGATGCGCGGCAATCGATCATCACCCGGCTGTCGTTTCTGCGGGAGCAGGGTACGGCGCTGATCGACACCATCATCGAGGAATTGCGCGACACGCTTTCCGCCGGCGGGGTCATCGCCAACGTCACCGGGCGCGAAAAAACGCCGTACTCGATCTGGCGCAAGATGCAGCGCAAGGACGTGGGCTTCGAGCAGCTTTCCGACATCATGGCGTTCCGCATCCTGGTGGACAACCTGGAGGACTGCTACCGCTCGCTCGGCATCATCCACAGCCAGTACCCGATGGTTCCCGGCCGCTTCAAGGACTATATCTCGACGCCGAAACCCAACGGCTACCAGTGTCTGCATACCGGGGTGATCGGCCCGCAGCGCCACCGCATCGAGGTGCAGATCCGCACCCGCGAGATGCACGCGGTGAACGAGCTCGGCGTCGCG
>JBFWJB010000323.1:0-3396 GCA_050253435.1 Rhodospirillaceae bacterium | reverse complement strand
CGCCAGAGCGGGCTCGTTCTTCAACTGGTTGTCCCAGCCCATGGCGCGGTCCACCTGGATGAGGTCGTGGAAGCCGTTCTGGATTTCCTCGCCGTAGGCCTGCGGCCCGACGATGCCGAGGTCCAGCTCCACCGAATCCAGGGTGTCGAGACGCCGCGCGCCGACGCGGCGCGAGGTTTCCGCGTGCACCGAGGCCCCGGCATAGAGCCATGCCGCATAGGGCCGGTCGTTGGGTTGCGGCGCACGGGTGGCGGTGTTCTCGGGGGTGAAGATGCTCTGCCCGAGCGCAAAGCCGACGCGCCCGGCGCGCACGTCGGCCACCGGGTAGAGAAAATCCAGCCCTTCGCGCACCCACTCCGGGCCGCCGGTGGTCTTGTCGGAAACCCAGTCGAAGCGCGTGCCGTGGGTGTAGTGGCGGTCGGTGTTGGCCACCCGGTCGTTCTCGATCTGCGCGGAGACGGTGCCCGCCCGGGCGGGGGCGGCGGCGCAGAGCGCGGCGGCGAAGACGGCGGCGGAAAGGCAGGGGCGGAACATGGCGGGACATCCGGACAGGAAAACGGCGGCAGTATCGGGTACCCGCGCGGCGGATTCTGTGAGCTTCCTCACCGAGCGGCGGAAACCGGAACGGTCCGGCCCGCGCCTTCCCCGACGGCAGTGGCGATTCCCTTTTTACGGCAAGACGGACGCGAACCCAACCCTTTCGCGGGTGGGTCTGCGGGAAATACGGCGAATGGGTGGGGGCCGGAAAATTAATGAAAAGCATGGAAAATCAAAGGCGAATGTGCGAGAATTTTCTGGCTATAATAACAAAACGAGTAAGAGGTTTCTGTCGAAAATCGTCAAGGAGGATAATATGAAAGCGTTTAAAGCTTTGGCCATCTCGGCCTTGGCCGTGCTGTTCAGCGGGAATGTCTGGGCGGCGGACAAGACGGGTTGGCCGGACGGCCTGCGTTTCCTGGCCGGACCTCCTGGTGGCAACTGGTTCGCCCTCGGCGGCGCGCTCTCCGAAATGTGGTCGCATGAGGTGGCTCCGGTCACCAGCGGCACCGGCGGCGGCGTCTCCAACATCATCAACGTCGACCGCTCCAAGGGCGATATGGGCTTCTCCGTCGCGTCGCTGCAGAGCGCCGCGGATGCGGGCATTCCCCCCTTCAAGCAGAAGACCACCAACGTTGCGGTGCTGGCCAACGCCTACCCGCAGGTGACCTATTTCATCGCCCGCCAGGACTTCCTGGATAAGAACGGCATCAAGGATCTCGGCGACCTCGTCGAAAAGAAGATTCCGGTGCGCTTCGCCACCCTGAAGCCGGGCACCTCGAGCGAGTTCATCATCGCCCATCTGTTCGACACCGGTTACGGCATCGACTACCGCGATGCGATCAAGTCGTGGGGCGGGTCGGTGCAATACGCCTCGTATTCCGACGGCGCCGATCTGATTTCGGATAATCATATCGACCTCTTCGCCTTCTCGGTCGGCGAGGTCGCTGCCATCGTCATGAATATCGAAAGCCAGACCAAGGTGAAGCTCCTGGCGGTCGATAAGAAGGCGCTCGCCGCGATGGAGAAGAAGTTCAAGACCTACACCTACACCGTCAAGGCCGGAGGGCCGTACAAGTGCGTCACGGCGCCGGTCGAAACCGTCGGCGACTTCACCTCGATCGTCATCCGCAAGGATCTTCCCGACAGCCTGGCCTATGAACTGGCCAAGGCGATGCTGAAGAACCAGAAGAGCCTGAGCGAAGCGGTCAAGGATTTCGGGTCGATGACGGCCAAATCCAACAGCGAGTCCAAGTTGCCGATTCACCCCGGCGCGCGGAAGTTCTGGACTGAAGCCGCGAAGGCCGGCAAATGAGGGAACTCTCTGGATTCCAGAGGAAGATCACCTACTACTACCTTGTAGTAGTAGGTGCCTTCCACCTCTACGTTGCCTATTTCGGCAGCTTTGAGGCCTACCTGCAGCGCACCATCCACCTGACGCTGCTGCTGCCGATGGCCTTTTTTCTCTATCCGATCAGGAAGGGAGATCCCGGCCTGGCGGGGAGAATACCGTTTTACGATTTCATCCTGGCGGCGATATCGGTTCTGCCCGGCATCTACGGCATCGTCTATTACGAAGAGATCGCCACCCGCATCCGCCAGGTCGATCCCCTCACCCAGACCCAGATCGTTCTCGGCGTCGTGCTGCTGCTTGCCCTTCTCGAGGCGACGCGCCGGACCGTCGGTTGGCCGCTCACGCTTCTGGCGTTCTTCTTCACCTCCTACATGTACCTGGGGCAATACTACCCGGGTGTGATGAAGAGCACGCCGTTCGGCTTCGAAGAAGTGGTCGAGCAGATCTATCTGTCGGACGAAGGCATCTTCTCGATGCCGCTCGGGGTTTCGGCGACATTCATCGCGATTTTCCTGATTTTCAGCGGCTTCGTCGAAAAAAGCGGGCTGGGCGATTACTTCAAATCCCTGGCCGAGGCCTTTGCCGGGCGCGCGATGGGCGGTCCGGCGAAGATCGCGGTGATCGCCTCGTGCCTGTTCGGCTCGATCTCCGGCTCCGCCGTCGCCAACGTCTACAGCACCGGCGCCTTCACCATTCCGCTGATGAAGCGGATCGGCTATCCGCCCTATTTCGCCGGGGCGGTCGAGGCCGTGGCCAGTTCCGGCGGGCAGATCATGCCGCCGCTGATGGGGGCGGGCGCCTTCATCATGGCCGCCTTTCTGGCCATGCCGTATTCCGACATCATCACCGCCGCGCTGCTGCCGGCCCTGCTCTACTATTTCGCCGTGTTCATGATGGTGCATTTCATGGCGATCAAGTCCGGCATGCGCATCATGGATGACGAGGACATCCCCAACAAGGGCGAGGTCCTGAAGAAGAGCTATATGGCGATCCCGATCGTCGTGCTGGCGGTGTTCCTGTTCGGCGGCAACAGCGCGATGATGGCCGGCTTCCTCAGCATCGTCACCGCCTGGCTCGTCAGCATGTTCAACCCCGGCAAGCGGATGTTCCTGCCCGAGGTGATGGACGCCCTCTACATCGGCATGAAAAACCTGGTGATGATCTGCATCGCCTGCGCCGCTGCGGGTCTGGTCATCGGCTCGGTCGCGATGACCGGCATCGGCTTCAAGTTCGTCGGCGCGATCACCCTGCTGTCGGGCTCCCAGCCGCTGGTGGCGGTGTTCCTGATCATCATCGTGTCGGTGATCCTGGGCATGGGGCTGCCGACGACCAGCGCCTACATCCTCGCCGCGGCGCTGTGCGTGCCGGTGATGACCAAGTTCGGCTTCACCGGGATCTCGGCGCACATGTTCGTGTTCTACTACGCGATCCTGTCGAACATCACGCCGCCGGTGGCGCTTGCCGCCTATGCGGCAAGTTCGATCTCGGGCGCGCCGCCCAACAGG
>JBFWJB010000322.1:0-3416 GCA_050253435.1 Rhodospirillaceae bacterium | reverse complement strand
CAGGCTGCGGAAAAACCCTTCCGTCCGAGGCGGCGACGTGATTCGATCCTGCTGATGCAGACAGGAGGAACAAATGCGCGGCCAGGACCGTCAGACGGAAGGGCTCTTCTCCTACGTGAGTTGCGAGGCGCGGGTGCCGGCGGAGCATCCGTTGCGCGCCATCCGGGCGATCACGGACGAGGCCCTGGAGGTCCTGTCGCCGGAGTTCGAGGGCCTGTATTCGAAGGTCGGCCGGCCGTCCATTGCGCCCGAAAAGCTGCTGCGCGCCCTGCTGTTGCAAGCCTTCTACTCGGTGCGTTCGGAGCGGCAACTGATGGAGCAGATGGACTACAACCTGCTGTTCCGCTGGTTTGTCGGGCTGTCCATGGACGCCCCGGTGTGGGACGTGACGGTGTTCACCAAGAACCGCGACCGCCTGCTGCGCGGCGACGTGGCGGCGAAGTTCCTGGCCGCCGTGGTGGCCCAGGCGCGGAGCCGCAGCCTCCTGTCGGACGACCACTTCTCGGTTGATGGCACGATGATCGAGGCGTGGGCCTCCATGAAGAGCTTCCGGCCCAAGGACGGCGGCGGCGATGGGGGCACCGACGGAAGCGGGTCCGGCAGCGGCCGCAACGCCGAGCGCGACTTCCGGGGCGAGAAGCGCTCCAACCAGACCCACGCCTCGACCACCGACCCCGATGCCCGGCTGTTCCGCAAGGGCAAAGGCCAGTCCTCGCAGATGGCCTACCTGGGCCACGTGCTCATGGAGAACCGCAACGGCCTGGTGGTCGGCGCGAGCCTCACCCACGCCACCGGCACCGCCGAGCGCGAGGCGGCGCTGGAGATGCTCGAACGGCTGGACCGGGGCAGCCGCCGCGTGACGCTGGGCGCCGACAAGGGCTATGACGTGGCCGGTTTCATCAAGGAGTTGCGGGGGCGCAAGGTCACCCCGCACATCGCCCGCAACGACCATGTCACCAAGACCGGCAAGCGGCGCGCCACCGCCATCGACGGCCGCACCACGCGCCATCCCGGCTACGCCGTCAGCCTGCGCGTGCGCAAGCGGATCGAGGAAATCTTCGGCTGGATGAAGACCACCGGCGTCCTGCGCAAGACCCGCCATCGCGGAAAAGACCGCGTCGGCTGGATGTTTACCCTCACTGCAACCGCCTACAACCTGGCGAGGCTGCCCAAGCTGATGGCGGTGGCCTGACCATGCCAGGACTCCGCCCGCGAACGGGCGGAACCGGCACAACCGGCCGCCACGGTGGCCTTCCCGGCCCCCACCGGGCGCAATTTTCTACGCTCCCGATGGGGAAAGGGGGCGTGATGACCCGTTTTTCCGCAGCCTGTTAGTTCCTCTGGCCCCAGTTCCTCTGGCCCCTGACGAAACACCCCCTTCCGTGGTATCGTATGCGTTCCACAGAAGGGGGATGTTCGTGAGACTGCCGTCCATCCTTGCCGTCGCCGCCATGATCGCCGCCGCCACCCCGGCGGAGGCGCAGACGACCTATGACTGGACCAACGATTCCCCGGCCAACCTGACGGGAACCTGGGTCGAGATGGGCCAGCGGTGCGAGGACGACAACAGCGAACTGGTCATCTTCTCAGACGGCGGCTATCGCTGGCGCCAGTCGCGCACCGAATGGGGCTTCGCGCGCGGCCAGTTCTCCTACACCGGCTCCAACCCCTATTCGATCCTGTTCCGCGTCCGGCGCATCAACCAGCACCAGAACCCCGACTTCCAGATTGCCGTGTCGGGCAGCGAAGTCCGCATGTACAGCTTCGGCTCGGGCCGGGAACGACGGCTGGAGAAGTGCCGGGACTAAGGCCCTACTCCGCCTCTTCCGGCACCGGCAGGCCGGTCGGCAGGCCATCGATGCTGACCAGGTTCTTGGTCCGCATGTAGTCGGCCATGCCTTTCGGCCCCTTGGACCGCGCCCAGTCGTCCAGGGCCATGCGGTCGCCGACATGGTCGTACAGCGGCACGCCCTCGCCGCAAGAGGTCTGCACCGCGCCGACGGTCACGTCGATGACCTGGCGGGGCGATTCGCGCGGCGGAAACAGGGCCAGCATCTCGGGCCATTCGGCATCGGCGCGGGTGATGACGCGCCCGGTGCCGTACAGGCGCAGGATCAGCGCCTTGCCCTCGAAGGCGCAGAACATCAGGGTGATGCGGCCGTTGTCGCGCAAGTGCGCGGCGGTTTCATTGGCGCTGCCGGTAACGTCGAGGTAGGCCACGCGGTTGGGCCCCAGCACCCGGAAGGTGTCCATGCCCTTGGGCGAGACGTTCACCCGCCCCTTGTCCGGCGCCGGCGCGGTGGCGACGAAGAACATCTTCTGGGCGGCGATGAAGGACGCACGCTCGGGGGAGATCTCATCGAAGAACTGGGCCATGCGGGCGACTCCGGCGGGGAAACGGAGGCCCAGTCTACTCCGTGCGGTGGCGCTTGCGCCAGCGCAGCCACGCCACGGCGACGGCAACCAGAAGCGCGGTGGTGGTCAGCGGCAGGGCGATGGGGACCAGCGACAGGGACAGCCCCAGCACCACCACGGCGGCCCCGGCCAGGGCCACCGGCACGGCCAGCAGGAGCAGCCCGAACACGATCTGCAACACGGTATTCATCCGGCGAGGTCCTTCCGGCTCTTGCGAACGGGGCGGCTTCCCCCAACCTGAGCATCCTGGACGAGCGGCGCAACCGTCCGCTAAATTCAAGGCGCACACTCGAACGAATGGACAGGAGGCAACGGCATGGGACGTTTCGGCACCGGACAGGCCATCCGCAGGGTCGAAGACCTGAGGTTCCTGCGCGGCGCGGGCCGCTACACCGATGACGTGACCCTGCCCAACCAGGCTGTCGGCTACGTCCTGCGCAGCCCCTACGCCCACTGCGACATCACCGGCCTGGACGTCGAGGCGGCCCGGCAGGCGCCGGGCGTGCTGGGGGTGTTCACCTGCGCCGACCTCGACGCCGCCGGCATCGGCGACCTGCCGGTGGTGGTGGTGCCCAAGGGCACCGACGGCGAGCGCATGGCCGTTCCGCCGCGCCCGGCCCTGGCCCGCGACCGCGCCCGCTACGTCGGCGAGCCGGTGGCCTTCATCGTCGCCGCGACCCTGGATCAGGCCAAGGACGCCGCCGACCTCATCATCTTCGATGCCGATCCCGTCGACGCCGTGACCGACATGCCCGCCGCACTGGCCGAGGGGGCGCCGCTGGTGTGGCCCGACCTGGCGCCGGACAACGTGCTGCTGGACTGGGAGATGGGCGACGCCGGCGCCGTCGCCGAGGCCTTCGCCAAGGCCGACCGCGTCGTCAGCCTCGATCTGGTCAACAACCGCGTTGCTCCGGTGGCGATGGAGACGCGCGGCGCCATCGGCGATTTCGACGGCACCCGCATGACCCTGGTGACCGGCAGCCAGGGCAGCCACCAGCTCC
>JBFWJB010000321.1:0-3418 GCA_050253435.1 Rhodospirillaceae bacterium | reverse complement strand
CACGCCGAGGAAGATGATCGGCGGGAACAGTTCGAGGTGAATGCCCTGCGAGATGTACCAGTAGAGGCCGCCCGGAATGTGCTCACCATTGATCACTTCCGGGGCGGTCCACATGTTTTCGCACGGCAGGTTGGCGAGAAAAGCGCCGAAGGCGATCGGAACGAGCAGGAGGGGTTCGAATTCCTTGACCACGGCCAAGTAGAACATCACCGCGCAGACCGCCCACATCACGACCATTTTCCAGGTGACATCGTCAAACCCGGTCAGGTCGCTCAACAGTTGGGTCATATCCATCGTGTGTAAGACCTTATCCCTTGGTTACGCCATCATGGCTTGGCCATGTATTAGCCCAGGGTGCAAAGAACCTGGTTCTCGTTGACGGTCTGACCCTGCGCGACGTCGATCGACTTCACGGTGCCGGCGCACGGCGCGGTGATCGGGGTTTCCATCTTCATCGCTTCGAGGATCATCAGCTCGTCGCCTTCCTTCACCGAGGCGCCGACGGAGGTGATGACCTTGAACACCGAACCGGCGAGCGGGGAGTTCACGGACGTACCGCCAGCCGGAGCGGCCGGAGCGGCGGCCGGAGCCGGAGCAGCCTTCGGGGCCGGAGCCGGAGCGGCGGCGGCCGGGGCCGGAGCGGCGGCCGGAGCCGGAGCGGCAACCGGAGCCGGAGCAGCGGCAACGGCGGCGGCGCCGACGACTTCCACATCGACGTCGTAGGTCTTGCCTTCAACGGTAATCTTAAGCTTGGTCATTTCCCATTATCCCTTCTTGACGGCGCTGAGGCCGGATACGTCGCGAGGCGATTTCGCCGTGTGCGACGCAAAGATCGTTTCACGACCCTGGATCGCCCAGTTCGCATTCGAGTGAGCAGGAGCGCTGATCACAACGCTCCGCATCGGCTGATTAACCAGTTGAGCCGCCGCCGCGAGAATCACCGCGATCGGAAGGCCCACCGCCGCCTGCGACGCGACCGGAGCGGCAGCCGTAGACGCTACCGGCGCTTTCGAAGCGGCATCAGTTTTTTTTGGCGCGTTCTTTATGAAGTACTGACCCACGATCGAGCTGGCGAGCCAGCACGCGGTCAGCGCAACCATAACAACGGCCATCCCCATCAGACCGCCCAGCCATGCCGGCGGGGGCTCCTGCGCGGCAGCAACCTGCGCGACATCCGTCACGGACGCGGCAGCATTGGCAAGTTGTACGTAGTCCATTTCGCTTTCTGTCTCCTAGTGGGTCCGGTTTCCGATACGGGGACGCGGATCCGCATCCGCGCCCCCGCAAGAACTCCGAGAACCCGATTCCTTACAACGGAATGTTGCCGTGCTTCTTCGGCGGACGGGTTTCCCGCTTGGAGAGCAGGGTCCTGAGCGCCAAAGCGATGGAGGCACGCGAACGCGCCGGATCGATCACATCGGTGATCTGCACCTTGCCCGCGGCCTGGTAGGGGTTCTGGAACTCCTTGGAGTAGGCGGCCACGACTTCGGCGCGCTTCTTCGCCGGGTCCTTGGCTTCCTTGATCTCCTTGCTGTAGAGGATGTTCGCAGCACCGTCGGCGCCCATCACCGCGATTTCGGCGGTCGGCCAGGCGAAGACGATATCCGCGCCGAGCGAGCCCGGGCACATCGCCAGATAGGAGCCGCCGTAGGCCTTACGCAGAACCAGGGTGACCTTCGGAACGGTCGAGGCGGAATAGGCGAACAGCAGCTTCGCGCCGTGACGGATAATGCCGCCACGCTCCTGCGCGACGCCCGGCAGATAGCCGGGGGTGTCGACGAGATTCAGCAACGGGATGTTGAACGCGTTGCAGAAGCGGATGAAGCGGGCGCCCTTGTCCGAGGCGTCGATGTCGATGCAGCCCGCCTTGAACGCCGGCTGGTTGGCGATGATGCCGACGACGACGCCGCCGACACGGCCCCAACCCACCACCATGTTCTTGGCGAATTCCTTGTGCACTTCCAGGAAGTCGCCGCCATCGACGAGGCGAGAGATCACCGGCTTGACGTCGAGCGGAACCTTGTTGGTCTCGGGGATCAGCTCGTTCATCTCCGGATCGTCGGCGAGCACCAGCTCGTCGGTCAGGTGATGCGGCGGCTCTTCCATGTTGTTGGAAGGCAGGAACGAGAGGATCTTGTGGGTGATGGCGATCGCGTCGCGGTCATCTTCGGCGATGAAGTGCACGTTGCCGGAAACCGAGGCGTTGGCCTGAGCCGAGCCGATTTCCGCCATGGTGCAGACCTGACCGGTCACCGCCTTGATCACTTCCGGACCGGTAATGAACATGTTCGCGGTGTTCCGCGTCATGATCAGGAAGTCCATCAGAGCCGGCGAATACGCCGCGCCGCCCGCGCACGGGCCGGCGATGACGGCGATCTGCGGCACCACGCCCGAAGCCAGAACGTTGCGATAGAAGATATCGCCATAGCCGTTCAGAGCGTCGGTCGCTTCCTGAATGCGCGCCCCACCGGAATCGTTGATGCCGATGATCGGCATGCCGGCCTTAACCGCGAATTCCTGCAGCTGGGCGATCTTCAGCGCGTGGCGCGAACCCAGGGAACCGCCGGAAGCGGTGAAGTCCTGCGAGTACGCCGCGACCGGCTTGCCGCCGCAGTAGCCGACGCCGGTGATCACGCCGTCGCACGGAATGTCCTTGTCGTCCATGCCGAAACCACGGGTGGCATGACGCACGAGCAGGCCGAATTCCTGGAAGGTTTCCGGCATGAACAGCAGGTCCAACCGCTCGCGGGCGGTCAACTGACCCTTTTGGTGGCGCTTTTCGGCCTTCTCGGGGCCGCCGCCAGCAAGCGCCGCGGAACGGCGCTTTTCAAGTTCTTCGAGGAGTTCTTTTGCTATCGCCATTGGGATACACGTTTCCGATAATTTCAAGGCAAGGACGGCATGTTTATCATTGTTCTTTGCCGCGTTCCAGCCTCGTGTGACACCAGG
Source organism: Rhodospirillaceae bacterium (assembly GCA_050253435.1). Classification (GTDB taxonomy): domain Bacteria; phylum Pseudomonadota; class Alphaproteobacteria; order Rhodospirillales; family Rhodospirillaceae; genus Oleispirillum. The sequence goes on along the minus strand of JBFWJB010000321.1, from coordinate 469 downwards.
GTTTCAGCACCGACTGTTGCGTCCGGACGCCGCAAAAGCGACGCCTGAAACGCACCGTTTCCGCCGGTTTCGGCGGAGAAAACGGCCTGCACGCTTCGCAAGCCGAACCGTCCGCGGCACGGCGCCTTCCGCGGGACGGTTGTCTTTCCAAATAGACGATTGCCAGACCGGGCACACGCAAAAAGCCGCGCATGGAAAAAGAACCCGCGGAACCGCCAAGAAGAAAAAGCAAGGAGGGTAATAAAAGACAAAAGAAAGGTGGAGACGGCACTTACGGCTCCGCCGAAAATCGGCAAAGCCGACCGTGCCGCCGTCGCCCGGACCCCCATCCGGGAAACGACCTCGATCAAGGAGGCCCCCAAAAGCGGAGCCCCGACGCACCCCGTGAATACAGGCATTGTCGAGCCAGCCCCTGCTGTTTATCACGCAGCCCTACACTCCCCAGAGGCCACGTGTTCGCTTTTCGAGG
>JBFWJB010000320.1:0-3428 GCA_050253435.1 Rhodospirillaceae bacterium | reverse complement strand
AGCGCATAGACGGAGCAGGTGGGCTGGAACCGGCAATGCCCGCCGAGATAGGGCGACAGCACCAGGCGGTAGGCATGGATAGGCAACCGCAAGACCCAGGCCGCGGCGTCGGAAACCGGCGCGAAGATGCTGTGCCGAGAAGAGGTCATGACGAAGGCGTTCCGTTGCCCGACGATTCCAAAGCCGCGCCATTTCCCCCCGCCCCTGCGGAGGAAAAGCGCCCCAGACGTTTTAAAGCGGTTTCCAAATCTTGCAACAGCGCAGTGAACGGACGCCGCGCGGTCTCGGCGCGCCCGATCAGCACGTAGTCATATCCGGCTTCCGCGTGGTCCTTGATAACCAAGTCGGCGGCGGCACGCAAACGCCGTTTGACGCGATTGCGTACAACCGCGCCGCCGACCTTGCGGCTGGCGGTGAATCCGAGGCGTGCGGTGGTTTCGGAGCGGATCGGCTGCGGAGTCGCCACGGCCTGCAGGACCAGGCCGGGCGTGGCCCACTTGCGCCCGATGCGCGCCGCCCGGAGAAACTCGGCCCGGCGCGTCAATCTCAGGACCAGAGCCATGCCCGAAGTCCCGGCCAAAGGGGAAGGCTCAAGCGGACAGGCGCTTGCGGCCCTGACGGCGGCGATTGGCGATGACGCGGCGACCGCCGACGGTGGCCATCCGGGAGCGGAAACCATGCCGACGCGCCCGGACCAATTTACTGGGTTGATAGGTGCGTTTCACGCTTCCAACTCCTCTATTACGGCGCTTCCTTGCGAAGGAGCCGCCTTATAGAGTGTGAAGGGCGCCAAGTCAATGCGAATTCGCGCGTTCCGGCTTCGTGGATTGCCCCTTGCCGGAAACGAAATCGCCCCCACGTTTCGACGAGGCGCGGATGCGGGAGGGTATAAGGCGGATGCGGAATATCGGCAACTGGGTGATGGGGTGTCTCGCCGGCGGACTCGGCCTGCTTGCGCTGTTCGTGTCTTCGCGCGCGGCGGACGATTACGTCTACGGCATCGGCCTGATCGTCGCGGTGGCGTGCGGCCTGTTCGTGATGAGCCTCTTGAAGCAGGGGTTCGACCAGGCGGAACATCAGGACTAGAGAGACGAACATCATGGCATGGGATCCCCGGCAATACGCGGCCTTCGCCGACGAGCGCGCGCGCCCGGCGTGGGACCTGATGGCGCGCATTCCGCTGGAAGCGGCGGCGTACGTGGCCGACCTCGGCTGCGGCCCCGGCCATCAGGCGGCGGCGCTGGCGCGGCGCTTCCCGATGGCGCGGGTGGCGGGGGTGGACGCCTCGCCGGAGATGCTCGCCGCGGCGGAGCGCACGGTGGCGGCGGAGCTTGCCCCGACGGATGCGGCGCGGGTGAACCTGGTTTTCGCCGACGTTGCGGCGTGGACGCCGCCAACCCCGCCGGACGTTATCTACTCCAACGCGCTTCTGCAGTGGCTGGATCATCACGAGACCCTGCTGCCGCGCCTCGTCGGCCTGCTGGCGCCGGGCGGCGTGCTGGCGGTGCAGATGCCGCGCAATCACGGCGAGGCGTCGCACACCGCGATGACCGAGGTCGCCGCCGACCCGCGCTGGGCGGCGCGCCTGTCGCCGCACCTGCGCCCCGGCCCGGTGGCCGCGCCCACGGTCTACGACGCGCTGCTCGCGCCTTTATGCAGCCATGTCGAAGTGTGGGAGACGGTCTATTTCCACCATCTCACCGGCCCCGACCCGGTGCTCGCGTGGGTCAAGGGCACGGCGCTGCGGCCGCTGCTCGCCGCGCTTGCCACCGATGCGGACCGCGCGGCATTCGAGGCCGCCTACGCGGAAAAGATGCGCGCCGCCTATCCGCCGCGCGCCGACGGGGTTACTCTCTTCCCGTTCCGCCGGGTGTTTTTCGTCGCGGTGAAGGGATGACGACCGCGCGCGCCGTGCCTACGTCTCTGATCGGAACGCATTCTTGCCAGGCAACAGGGCAGACCTCATGACCGCAAGCCGCCACGCCGAAGCCTATCTCGAGGACATCATCAAGAAGTTCACCGTCGCCGCGGTGTTCTGGGGGCTGGTGGGCTTCCTCGCCGGCGTCTACATCGCCTTCGAGCTGGCGTTCCCGGTGCTCAACCTCGACCTGCCGTGGACCACCTTCGGGCGGCTGCGCCCGGTGCACACCTCGGCGGTGATCTTCGCCTTCGGCGGCAACGTGCTGATCGGCACCTCGTTCTTCGTGGTGCAGCGCACCTGCCGGGCGCGGCTGTTCGGCGGCGAAGCGCTGGCGCGCTTCATCTTCTGGGGCTATCAGCTATTCATCGTGATGGCGGCCTTGGGCTACGTCATGGGGGTGACGCAAAGCCGCGAATACGCCGAGCCGGAATGGTTCGTCGATATCTGGCTGACCATCGTCTGGGTGGCCTACCTCGCCGCCTTCGCCGGCACCATCCTGAAGCGCACCGAACCCCACATCTACGTGGCCAACTGGTTCTATCTCGCCTTCATCATCACCATCGCGCTCCTGCACATCGGCAACAACCTGGCGGTGCCGGTGTCGGTCTTCGGCGCGAAAAGCTATTCCGCCTATTCCGGCGTGCAGGATGCGATGACCCAGTGGTGGTACGGCCACAACGCGGTGGGCTTCTTCCTCACCGCCGGGTTCCTCGCGATCATGTACTACTTCGTGCCGAAGCGGGCGGAGCGGCCGGTCTATTCCTACCGCCTCTCCATCGTCCACTTCTGGGCGCTGATCTTTATCTACATCTGGGCCGGGCCGCACCACCTGCACTACACCGCGCTGCCGGACTGGGCGCAGACGCTGGGCATGGTGTTCTCGGTGATGCTGTGGATGCCCTCCTGGGGTGGCATGATCAACGGCATCATGACGCTCTCCGGCGCGTGGGAGAAGCTGCGCACCGACCCGGTGCTGCGCTTCCTCGTCACCTCGGTGGCGTTCTACGGGATGAGCACCTTCGAGGGCCCGCTGATGTCGATCAAGTCGGTGAACAGCCTCAGCCACTACACCGACTGGACGATCGGCCACGTGCATTCGGGCGCGCTCGGCTGGGTGGCGTTCATCTCCTTCGGCGCGCTCTATCACCTGGTTCCGGTGCTGTGGAAGCGCAAAAGCCTCTACTCGATGCGTCTGGTCAGCTACCACTTCTGGATCGGCACCATCGGCATCGTCCTCTACATCACCTCGATGTGGATCTCCGGCATCATGCAGGGCCTGATGTGGCGCGCCTACGACGAGTGGGGCTTCCTGCAGTATTCGTTCATCGAGACGGTCGAGGCGATGCACCCCTACTACGTGGTGCGCGCCCTCGGCGGCGTGCTGTTCCTCACCGGGGCGGCGATCATGGCCTACAACATGTACCGCACGGTGCGGGGTGACGTGCGGGCGGAGCGCCCGTTCGAGGCCGCGCCCGGCGTTGCGGCGGCCGAGTAGGGGAGCGGCGCG
>JBFWJB010000319.1:0-3453 GCA_050253435.1 Rhodospirillaceae bacterium | reverse complement strand
CTTCCTCACCGCATGAGACGATTTTTCAAGGAGTTTCCAAGATGAAACGCATTCGCGTACTGGTGACCAAGCCCGGCCTCGACGGCCACGACCGCGGCGCCAAGGTGGTAGCTCGGGCGTTCCGCGACGCCGGTTTCGAGGTGATCTACACCGGCCTGCGCCAGACCCCGGAAATGATCGCCGAAACCGCCCTGCAGGAGGATGTGGACGTGATCGGCCTCAGCCTGCTGTCGGGCGCGCACAACACCATCTTCCCGCGCCTGATCTCCGAGCTGCAGGCGCGCGGGTTGGAAGACCTGCTGCTGATCGGCGGCGGGGTGATCCCCGAAGGCGACATCCCCAGCCTCAAGGCGATGGGCGTGGCGGAAATCTTCACCCCCGGCACGCCGACCGGGAAAATCGTCGACTTCGTCGCTGCCAGGGCGGGATGATGCCCGGCCCGGCGACCGACCTGCTGGCCGGGTCGCGCCGCGCGCTGGCGCGGGCGATCACCGCCGTGGAAAACGACGCCCCGGAGGCCGAGGCGATCCTGCGCGCCGTCCACCCGCATACCGGCGGCGCGCACGTCATCGGCATCACCGGCCCGCCGGGCGCGGGCAAAAGCACGCTCACCGACCACATCGCCAAGGCTTGCCGCGCCGCGGGGGAGCGCGTCGGCATCGTCGCGGTGGACCCGAGCAGCCCGTTCTCCGGCGGCGCGATCCTCGGCGACCGCATCCGCATGGGCGACCTTGCGCTCGACCCCGGCGTGTTCATCCGCAGCATGGCGAACCGCGGCAGCCTGGGGGGGCTGGCGCGCCACGCCGCCGACGCGGCGGCGCTGATGGATGCGGCGGGCATGGGCGTGGTGCTGGTGGAGACCGTGGGCGTCGGCCAGTCGGAGGTGGACATCGCGCGCGCCGCCGACACCACCGTCGTGGTGCTGGTGCCCGGACAGGGCGACGGCGTGCAGGCGATCAAGGCGGGAATCCTCGAAATCGCCGACATCTTCGCGATCAACAAGGCGGACCGCGACGGCGCGCCGCAGCTGGAGGCGGAGCTCAACGCCGCGCTCGACCTCGCGGAGCGCCGCCCCGCCTGGCGGCCGCCGGTGCTGCGCACCGTCGCCAAGACCGGCGAGGGCGCAGCCGAGCTTACCGACGCCATCGCCCGCCACCTCGCCCACCTGCGCGCAAGCGGCGAGCTGGAAGACCGCCGCCATGCCCGCGCCGAGGCAGAGCTGCTCGCCCGTCTGGAGGAAGGCCTGCGCCGCCGCATCGTCGCCGCGGCGCTGCCGCCCGAGCGGCTGGCCGCCCTTGCCGCGCGCATCGTCCGCCGCGAGGCGGACCCCTACACGCTCACCGCCGACCTGCTGGCGGATTGCTTCGCCGATTGAAAAAAGGGGGCCGGACGCCGGAGGGGGAAAAACTGCGGCGTCCGGCAGACCGCCGGGAACTGGGGGGAGACCCGGCGGACGGATCGGATGCGGGGTTGGGGAGAGCATCCGATCCTTGCTCAAGAGCGCGCCGGCGCAAACCGGCGCGCTTTACCGTGCGTATCAGAACATCGACAGGGTGACGAAGGTACCGGCGATCAACACGCCGGAAAGCGCCAGCCAGAGGATGCAGTAGCCCATGATGTCGCGCGCCGAGAGGCCCGCCACGCCGAGGAGCGGCAGCGCCCAGAACGGCTGGATCTGATTGGTCCACGCATCGCCCCAGGCGAACGCCATCACGGTCTGTGCGATATCCGCGCCGGTCGCCTGCGCGGCCTGGATCATGATCGGGCCCTGGATCGCCCACTGCCCGCCGCCGGACGGGATCGCGATGTTGACCAGACCCGCGGAGAGGAAGGTCATCAGCGGGAAGGTGTGCGGCGTGCTGATCGCGGTGAACCACTGGGAAATGATCGCCACCAGACCGGAGGCTCCCATCATCCCGGCGATGCCGGCATAAAGCGGAAACTGCACGACGATGCCGCGGGTGGCGACGATCGCCTCCTTGACCGCGGAAAGGAAGGCAGCCGGGCTCTTGTGCAGCAACAGGCCGAGGGACAGGAAGATCAGGATGACGATGTTGAGGTTGAGGTTGAACCGCAGGTTAGAGGAGAAGTTCGCGATCAGGTAGCCGACCGGGAAAATCGCCAGGGCGAGCAGCACCCAGCGGCTGTGCTCCAGACGCTCGGCGAAGGCCATTTCGGAACGCGGCTTGCCGTCGTCGCCGTTGCTGCTGACGGCCTCGGCGTGGAACTCGACCACGTCTTCCGGACGCGGCGACGCGTTCATGTAGAGGAACATCAGCGCGGCGAGAATGGCGACGGACAGCCCGAGATTCCAAGAGGAATAGAGGGTGTCGGTCACCGGCACGAGGTGGCCGATGGTCTTTTCCATGAAGTTGCCGGGGGTCGCCACCACCAGCGGAATGGAGGAGGACGGGCCGCGGATCAGCTCGCCGCCGTAGGCCGCGGCAACCACCACCGGGAAGTGCAGGCCCTTGACCTTGCGGCCCATTTCGCGCGCCAGGATGGCGCCGATGACCAGGCCGAAGCCCCAGTTGAAGTAGCAGCCGATGAAGGAGACGAGAGCCGTCAGCGCCAGCGCCTGGCGCGGCGTCTTCGGGATATCGGTTACTTTTTCGAGGATACGCCGTACCACCGGCGACAGCGCCAGGGTGTAGCCGGTGAGCAGCACCAGGGTCATCTGCATGCCGAACTTGAACAGGGAGGCGAACCCTTTGCCCCAGAAGTTCAGCATCTGGACGGGGCCCTTGTCGGCGATAAAAATCCCCATAGCAAAGACAATGAAGGTCAGGCCCGTAGCCAGGATAAAAGCGTCTGGTAGATACTTTTGAACAACTTTAACGGTGAAGTCCGTTATTTTGTGCATGATTCTCTCCCTATTTCCACATTCTTAGATCACATACTGCACAATTCCAAATTTTCCTGGCCGTTCAGGGCCTTAATCTTTTTATCGTTGCAGACGCCGGGGCAGCCCGGCACCTGCTATTTGGTGGTTTTACAACCCCTTCATCGCGTCGCGCATGGCCTGGCCGAGGGCGGCGGGGGACGCCGCCACCGAAAGCCCGCACGACCGCATGAACTCCATCTTCTCCGCCGCGGTGTGGTCGCCGCCGGCGATGATCGCCCCGGCGTGCCCCATGCGGCGGCCGGGCGGCGCGGTGGCGCCCGCAACGAAGCCGACCAGCGGCTTCTTCGACTTGCTCTCCTTGTAGAACCGCGCCGCGTCCTCCTCCGCAGAACCCCCGATCTCGCCGATCAGGATCATCCCCGCGGTCTCCGGGTCGGCGAGGAACAGGTCCAGCGCCTCGATGAAGTTGGTGCCGTTCACCGGGTCGCCGCCGATGCCGATGCAGGTGCTCTGACCCAGACCCGCCGCCGTGGTCTGCGCCACCGCCTCGTAGGTCAGCGTGCCCGAGCGCGACACGATGCCGATCTTGCCGCGCTTGTGGATGTGAC
>JBFWJB010000318.1:0-3462 GCA_050253435.1 Rhodospirillaceae bacterium | reverse complement strand
GCTTGCCGTCGCGCAGGGCGGCGAGCACCGGCTCCATCAGGTCGACCTGGAGCTTCGCGTCCTTTTCGCCGCTTTTCGCTTTCTTCTGCAGCGGCACGATGCGCTTTTCCAGGCTTTCCAGGTCGGCGAGCATCAGCTCGGTTTCCACCGTCTCGGCGTCGCGCAGCGGGTCGATGCTGCCTTCCACGTGGGTGACGTCGTCGTTCTCGAAGCAGCGCAGCACGTGGACGATGGCGTCCACCTCGCGGATGTTGGCGAGGAACTGGTTGCCCAGGCCTTCGCCCCGGGAAGCGCCCCGCACCAGGCCCGCGATATCGACGAATTCCAGCTGGGTGGGGATGGTCTTCTGCGATTTCGCCATCTCCGCCAGGGTGGCGAGGCGTTCGTCCGGCACCGCGACGCGGCCGACGTTGGGTTCGATGGTGCAGAACGGAAAGTTGGCGGCCTGCGCCGCCGCGGTGGCGGTGAGCGCATTGAACAGGGTGGACTTGCCGACATTCGGCAGGCCGACGATGCCGCAGTTGAATCCCATCTTGGTTCTCCGTTCTATTCGGCGGTGGGGGCGGCGTCGGCGCCCTTTTTCGGTTTCGGCGGGCGGGTGAGCAGCGCGACGCGGGTCATGAAGCCCGAGGCGTCGCCCGCCACCAGCATCGGCGCGGCGTCCGCCACCGCGTCGAGCAGCGGCTCGAGCCAGGCGGCCTGCTCGACCTTGGCGAAGTCGGAGAGCACGTAGCCCTGCACCCGGTCCTTGTCGCCCGGATGACCGATGCCCATACGCACCCGCACCGTATCGGCGGAGAACTGCTCCGCCAGGCTGCGCAGGCCGTTGTGCCCGGCCGCGCCGCCGCCGGTCTTGACCCGCAGCTTGCCGGGCGCGAGGTCGAGCTCGTCGTGGAAGACGATGACGTCGGAAGGCGGAATTTTGAAGAAGCGGGCGGTGGGGCCGACGCAAGCGCCGGATTTGTTCATGTAGGTCTGCGGTTTCAGCAGCATCACGCGCTCGCCGCCGATGCTGCCCTCCGCCGCGAGGCCCTGATTGCGGACCTTCCAGACGGAGAAGCCATGGCGGCGGGCGATTTCGTCCACCGCCATGAAACCGATGTTGTGCCGATTGCGGGCGTAGTCCGAACCCGGATTGCCCAGTCCGACGATCAAGCGCATGGCGTCGTCCGCAATCGGCCTCCTGCCTCAGATTAGGCCTTGGCTTCCGGCGCGGCCTCGGTAGTGGCGGCGGCCGCAGCTTCGGTCTCCTCGCTCTTCAGGCCGCTCGGGGCGACGATGGTGGCGATGGTGAAGTCGCGAGCGATCGTCGGCTGCATGCCGGAGGGGAGAGCAATGGCGCTGATGTGGATCGAGTCGCCGATGTCCAGGCCGGCGAGGTCGGCGATCAGGACTTCCGGAATCTCGGACGCCTTGCAGTGCGCCTCGATCTCGTGGCGGACGACGTTGAGCACGCCGCCGCGCTTCAGGCCCGGGGAACGCTCTTCGTTGACGAACCTCACCGGCACGTCCACGGTCACCACGGAATCGGCGCGGATGCGCAGGAAGTCGACGTGGATCGGGCGGTCGGAGACCGGGTGGACCTGCAGGTCCTGGCACATCGTGAGCGTGGTGTCGCCCTCGATGTCGATTTCGAACTGATGGGTCCAGAAACCGGGGCGGGCCATCTGGGCGAGAAGCTGGCGCGGATCGATCGAAAAGAGCACCGGCGGCTGCTTGTCACCATAGATGACGCCAGGGACGAGGCCCTGGTTACGCACCGCACGAGCTGCCCCCTTACCGGCCCGTTCCCGCTTGAGAGCGGTCAAAGTCGTGGCTTTCATGACTGTTTTTCTCCTCAGTCGTCATGGTCGCGCCGGCCTCCAGGGGTGCCGACGCCAAGCGCCGTCCGCTATGGCGCGGGCGGCGAAGCGGGTTGTTTACTCTTTTCCGGAGCGCCGGTCAATCGAACAGGCTGGAGACCGAGCGCTCTTCGCTGATTCGCTGAATCGCTTCCGCCATCAGGGGCGCGATGGAGAGCACGCGCATCTTTTCCGACAGGCGCACCGCCTCGGTGGGCTGGATGCTGTCGGTGATGATCATGTTTTCCATGGGCGAGTTGGAGACGCGGGAAACCGCGCCGCCGGAGAGTACGCCGTGGGTGACGTAGGCCTGCACCGAGTTGGCGCCGTCGGCGATCAGGGCGACGGCGGCGTTGCACAGGGTGCCCGCGGAATCGACGATGTCGTCGACCATGATGCAGTCGCGGCCCTTCACGTCGCCGATGATGTTCATCACCTCGGAGACGCCGGCGCGCTCGCGCCGCTTGTCGATGATCGCGAGGTCGGCGTCGATGTGGCGCGCCAGGGTGCGGGCGCGCACCACGCCGCCGACGTCGGGCGAAACGATCATCGGGCGTTCCTTGCCGAGACGGGCCTTGATGTCCTTGGAGAACACCGGCGCGGCGTAGAGGTTGTCGAGCGGAATGTCGAAGAAGCCTTGAATCTGGCCGGAATGGAGGTCGAGGGTGACGACGCGGCTGGCCCCCGCCTCGGTGATCAGGTTGGCCACCAGCTTGGCGGAGATCGGGGTGCGCGGGCCGGTCTTGCGGTCCTGGCGCGCATAGCCGAAGTAGGGCATCACCGCGGTGATGCGGCGCGCCGAGCCACGGCGCAGGGCGTCCAGCGTGATGAGGAGTTCCATCAGGTTGTCGTTGGCCGGGTACGACGTCGGCTGGATGACGAAGACGTCCTCGCCGCGCACGTTCTCGTGGATCTCGACGAAGATTTCCATGTCCGAGAAACGGCGGATGCTGGCGCTCGTCAACTCGATGTTGAGGTAGTTGGCGATCGCCTCGGCGAGCGGACGATTGCTGTTGCAGGCGACGACCTTCATGGCGGCGTTTCTCCATGCAAAACCGCGCACCGATGGTGCCCAAGACGACGCGTGCGGTCCATTGGAATCGCGGGGATTGTTATCAGCCGCCGGGCGCGTTGTAAACCCGCCGTCATGGTTTTTGCGTGTCGGCGCGGGCGCGGCGCAGGATTTCCGCGACTTCCCCCGCGGCGGCGGAGGCCACGGCGTCGGCCGCCTGGCCCCAGACGCGGTCCAGGCCCGCCGCGGGCACGTCGTTGGCCTGCACCAGAGAACCCAGCGCGCGGCCCTTTTCGTCGGTGACCGACCAGACGATTCGCACCCGGCGCACCTCTGCTCCGCCGTCGCCGGTGCGCACCGGGCCGATATCGATCCGGCCCTGCACCACCGGCGCGTCTCCGTTTTTGTCATCGGCGGAGGGGGCGAGCCCGGCGCGCCGCAGGTGGCCGAGCATGGCGAAGCGCATCAGGGTGTTGCCGTTGCCGGTGGCGCCCATCACCGGGGCGACGAACACCGCCTCGCCCGCGGATCTGGCGGGCACGGGCGGCGGCGCGGGCGCGCGGCTGCTGGAGAGCGGCGCGATCCCGGCGTGCGGCGAGCGCACCGAGG
>JBFWJB010000317.1:0-3510 GCA_050253435.1 Rhodospirillaceae bacterium | reverse complement strand
CATCGACCTCGGCTTCTACCGCCACTGGATCGACCCGACCATCCCCTTCGCCCAGGCCTTGGGGGAAAGCGCGCATGGCATGGTGGTGACCTCCGCCACGCTGCGCGATGCGGGCGACGGGCCGGACGGCGGGTGGGAGGCGGCGGCGCTCTCGGGCGGCGCCGGGCACTTCCCCACGCCTGCGCTGCGCATCGCCGTGCCCTCGCCCTTCGACTATGCGGCGCAGACGCGGGTGTTCATCGTGCACGACCTCGGCCGCGCCGCGCCCGCGCCCTTGGCCGCCGCGATGCAAGGGCTGTTTTCCGCCGCGGGCGGCGGCGCGCTCGGCCTGTTCACCGCGATCCAGCGGCTGAAGGAGGTGCACGCGCGGATCAAGGGACCGCTCGCCGAAGCGGGCATCGACCTTCTGGCGCAGCATGTGGACGGGCTGGACACCACCACCCTGATCGACCTCTTCCGCGCCGAGGAGAACGCCTGCCTGCTGGGCACCGATGCGGTGCGCGACGGCGTGGACGTGCCGGGCCGGTCGCTGCGCCTCATCGCCTTCGACCGCGTGCCGTGGCCGCGGCCGGGCATTCTCTACCGCGCGCGGCGGGATGCCTTCGGCGGCACCGCCTACACCGACCGCCTGACCCGGATGAAGCTGCGCCAGGCGTTCGGACGCCTGATCCGCCGCGCCGACGACCGCGGCGTGTTCGTCCTCCTCGCCCCCCTGCCGTCGCGACTCCTTTCCGCTTTTCCCGAGGGGGTGACGGCGGAGCGCGTCGGCATCGCCGAGGCGATCGCGCAGACCCGCGCCTTTTTGGAAACCGGCGGCGCATTCACCGAATCTTAAAACCGCAGGGCTAGAGTCCGGCACGGTTGAACTCCGAATCGGATGCCGCCATGCCCACAGCCACAGCCGCCCCCGCCGACCCCTCCATGCGCTTTCTGCAGCGTCTGATGGCGGCGCTGGCGCATGGCCACCGCCTCGACGATCCGCGCGATTCGGTGATCTGCCGCCGCTGGGTGGAAATCGTCGAGGGGATTCCGGACGGCAAGCTCTTCCAGATCATTCCGCAGACCCTGCGCGGCCTGTTCCGCGATCCGGAGGCGAAGGCGCGGCTGGAACGCTGCGGCCTGCGCGCCGACCTGCCGCTGCGGGTCGAGGCGATCGCGCCTTACGTGGTGAGCTTCCGCCGCTTCATGGCGGCGCGCAGCGGCACCGCGGACGAGGAGGTGACGCGCGGCGTCATCGCCGGGCTGCGCCTCGAGCTGCGCCGCCTGAAGCGCCAGTTCGACCACATCTTCGATCAGGCCGCGGGCCTGGAGGCGGAACGCGACCGCCTGGAAGGCGAAAACCGCGCGCTCAAGCAGGAGGTTCTCTCCCTGCGGCTGGAGCGCGACGAGGCGCAGCGCCAGGTCGGCGAGGCGCGCTCCAAGGCATTCCGCTTCCTCCGGCTTTATCTCTTCATGCTCAAGGAGGAGCTGCAGCGCCGCCGCAGCGACCCGATCCGCATGGTCACCGTGGAAGTGGCGATCGAGACCAACCTCGCCACCCTCGAAGCCTTGGGCTGGCAGGAGCAGGCGCGCAAAAGCGCGAAGGAGATCCTCGGCACCGAACTCTACGCCGCCTATTTCGACGGCGGCGCGGTGCCCGAGCCCACCGACCCACCGGAGCCGGAAATCCCGCGCCCCGGCCCCGCCCCCTACTTCCCCCTGGGGCGGATGCGCAGCGAACCGCCGCGCAGCTTCACCGGCAAGCTGATGTAAAAAAAACGGGGCGCAGCGCGCCCCGTTTGTCCGTTCGGGTTTCCCCTTACTTCTTCAGCGTGCCGAGGGTTCCAACCGGCTTCGGCGCTTTCGCGGCATGCGAGGCATAGATGCTCTGGCGCCCATGCGAGGTCCAGCTCACCGATTCCTTGCCCGGCGCGTGCACGATCACGTTGCGCACCTGCGCGCCCAGCACATAGCTCGCCGCCGCGATGATCGCCACCAGCGGAATCTCTTCGGCCGCCGCCGCAGGGGCCGCAGAAGCGGCGGGAGCCTGCGCAGCGGCCTCAGTTTTTCCCGGCGTGGTCGCCTTCTTCGGCGACTTTTCCGCCTTGGAGAAGTAGGTGCCGACGATCGACGTGGCGAACCAGATCGAGATCAGCGCCGTCATCACCACGCTGATGCCCAGCAGCGCATTCTCCCAGGGCGCCAGCCCGCCCATGGCCTCCTGCGCCAGCTGCACGACGTCCCCTCCCGACGCGAGGGGCGTCATCCCTTCATACAAAGCACTCATGTTTCACGTTCTCCATCGAGGGTCCCAGCGGAGGGCTCCCCCCGCCCAGGCACGCCGAGGCATACCGAAGGCGGTCCGCCATCCGTATCAAACTCGGTGGACGCAATTGCATCGGACATTGGAGGTTCCCCCCTCCCCCCGATACAGCCACGCGCGGGAACCCAACCGACGAACGAATGCCGCCGGGAGCCGGGCCGAATTGCGAAAGCGCCCGGTTACGGGGCCGCCTCTGGGGCGGGCCGCGGTTCCTCGCCGCGCCCGGGCCGCACACGGCCGGACGCTCCATACGCCACACGGCCGTTGTCCGAGGATTCGGCCGCATTTGCTTTGGTTGCTTTGTAACATGACACCGGGGGGAAACGGAGTCATTTCGACGTATTTTAGGCTAAATTTCGCCACTTTTTCGCCACATTCACCCGCGGCCACGAAAAAGGCGGCACCCTGAGGCGCCGCCCGTAACGTTTGGAGACAGAAAGCTGAAGTGGCTTACTTCTTCTTGATGGTGCCCAACGAAGACACCGAGCTCGGAGCCTTCGCCGTGTGGGAGGCATAGATCGACTGCCGCCCTTGTGATGTCCATGCAATGGACGCCATCCCTGGAGCGTTCACCACGACGTTGCGGATCGGTGCCTGCACCATCTGCACCGCCGCCGCGATGATCACGGCCAGAGGAATGTCGGAAGAGGCCGCCGCCGCGGAAGCCGCAGCCGGGGCCGCAGCAGAAGCCTTCGGGGCGGCCTCAGATTTTCCCGGCGCGGACGCCTTCTTCTTGTTGAAATAGCTGCCGACCGCAGCAGTAGCGAACCAGATCGAGACCAGGGCGGTCATCACCACCCCCATGCCCATCAGGCCGTTGGCCCACGGAAGCAGCTTCTCCGCAGCCTGGGCGACCTGCGCGACGTCGGCCACAGAGGCCGCGGCGTTCAGGACTTGAATTTCGAGAGCCATACTTGGTCACTCCATCGATGTTTCCGGTGCGGACCGCTGCGAGGGCGAGGAGGGCTCGAACCCGCAATCGGATGCCGCAATCGTTCCGGCATAAAGGCCAAAGCGACGCCGTCGAACTTCGCTGGACACGCGTTCTCCCGGTGCGGGGGAGCCCTTCCCCCCGCTGGGACGAAAACGCGAAGCGGGGACCCGGCTCTCCGCGAACGGAGGCGGGAGGACCGCCCAAAAGCGGCCCCGTTACCCTACCGAACGTCCGTGCGCGCACGGACGACCGGCGGTCCCTCGCAACAACCGGA
>JBFWJB010000316.1:0-3522 GCA_050253435.1 Rhodospirillaceae bacterium | reverse complement strand
TCCTCTGCCGCCAGGTGCTCGCCACGGTGCAGGACAAGGAAAACCTGTTCAATCAGTTCGCCGAGGCGCTCAAACCCTCGGCCCACCTGGTGATCTACGAGTTCGTGCAGGGCGTGGCCAAGGGTCATGCCGAGGTGCTCAAGACCCTGTGGGACGGCGAGATCCCCAAGATGCAGCCGCAACGTCCGCAGCAGATCGCCAATGCCTTGAAGGAACGCAACTTCCTTATCCACGTAGCGGAAGACGTGAGCGCCGCCTACCGTGAAATGGTGCTGAGCGCGTGGATCGTCTACAGCAATGCGCTGAAGCCGGGGATGGTGAAGGGAGTTGCCGCAGAGATCTTGCTCGACGAGTGCCGGCGCTGGGTGAACCGCATCGCCGCCCTGGACTGCGGCGCGATCAAGGTCTACCGTTTCCACGCCACCAACTCGTCGGAGAAGAAAAAGGGCAGCGTGGCGACTTTGAGCGATTGGAAGTATTGACAGTCCTCCGCCGCCTCGCGTATGGTGCGCGCCTCATCGCGACGACGTAACCGGGAAGCTGAGTATCATGAAGATTCGCAACTCTTTGAAGTCCGCGAAAGCGCGGGATAAGAACTGCCGCGTGGTGCGTCGCAAGGGGCGTATCTACGTGATCAACAAGACCAACCCGCGCTACAAGGCGCGCCAGGGCTGAGGCCCGGGGCCGGGTTTTCCCGGTGCGGAGCGAAAAGGGCGGTCCTTCGGGCCGCCTTTCGTGTTTCTAGGAGTCCTCGACGAAGGCGATGCGCAGCGAGTTGGTGGTGCCGGGGCGGCCGAACGGCACCCCCGCGGTGACCACCAGGCGCTCCCCCTGTTTGGCGAATCCGTCGCGGATGGCGACGTGGGAAGCGCGCTGCACCGCCTCGGTGAAGCTGGTGATGCCGGGGTCCACCACGGCGTGTACCCCCCAGGCCAGAGTGAGGCGCCGCGCCACCTGCAGATTGGGGGTAAGGCAGAGGATCGGCACCAGCGGGCGCTCGCGCGCCGCGCGTAGGGTGGTGGAGCCGGAGAAGGTGAAGGTGGCGATCGCTTCCGCCTTCAGGGTGTGGGCCACTTGGCGCGCCGCGGCGCTGATCGCGTCCGCCGAGGTCGCTTCCGGCGGACGGTGCGACGCTTCCAGCAGCAGCACGTATTGCGGGTCGCCCTCCACCGAGGTGATGATGCGGTCCATCATCTCCACCGCCTGGATCGGGTAGGCGCCGGAGGCGGTTTCCGCCGACAGCATCACCGCATCCGCGCCGTCGTAGATGGCGGTGGCGACGTCTGAGGCCTCCGCACGGGTCGGGGCGGGGGCGGTGACCATGCTCTCCAGCATCTGGGTGGCGACGATCACCGGCTTGCCCGCGGCGCGGCAGGCGGAGACGATGCGCTTCTGCGCGATCGGCACGCGTTCCGGCGGAATTTCCACGCCGAGGTCGCCGCGCGCCACCATCACCGCGTCGGCCAGCTCGACGATCGCGTCCAGGTGCTCCAGCGCGGCGGGTTTCTCCAGCTTGGCGACGATGCCTGCGGCGCCGTCCACCAGCTTGCGGATTTCCGAGATGTCCTCCGGCCGCTGCACGAAGGAGAGCGCCACCCAGTCCACCCCCATGTCGAGGGCGAAAGCGAGGTCGGCGCGGTCTTTCTTGGTGAGCGGCGAAATGTCGAGCCGTACGCCCGGCACGTTCACCCCTTTGCGGTCGGAGAGCACGCCGCCGTTGACCACCTCGGTCTCGGCGAATTCGGCTGTGACGCGGGTGACGGTCAGGCGGATGCGCCCATCGTCGAGCAAAAGGTCGGTGCCGGGCAGCAGCGCGGCGAAAATCTCCGGATGCGGCAGGCGCACCCGCTCCGTCCCGCCGGGGGAATCCAACAGGTCGAGGCGGAAAGTCTGGCCCGCAGCGAGCGTGACCTTGCCCTCGGCGAAGGTGCCGATGCGCAGCTTCGGCCCCTGCAGGTCGGCGAGAATGCCGATCGGCCGCTTGAGCTGCTTGGCGAGCGCGCGGATCGCTTCCAGGCGGGCGCGGTGGTCGTCGTGGGTGCCGTGGCTGAAATTCAGGCGGAAGACATCCGCGCCGGCGCGGAACAGGTTCTCGATCGCCTCTTCGGAAGAGGACGAGGGGCCCAGGGTGGCGAGGATTTTTGCGTGGCGAAATCGTCTCATGCCCAAAGACCTAGGACGTGTCCGGCCCGGTTTAAAGGGCGCGGGTGTGACAGAATTCAGATAAGGCGCTCACCGGCGCGTTCGATCGCAAATTTGAGCGATTTCAGCAGTTCGCGGCCGATCTCGCCGCCGTCGCCGGAGATGCGGTCGCGGATCACCGCGCGCATCGCATCGGTGTGCGCCTTGACCACCGAAAGGGCGTTGTCGTCTTCCGGGCAGCCGGGCAGGGTGGCGTCGTAGAGCGATTTGGCGAACACCGTGATCAGCGGATAGCCGAAGGTGCCGCCCTGGCCGCGCAGCTCGTGCGCCACCATGTTCATTTCCTCGAAGTGGTGGCGGCGGTTGTTGGGGCTCAGCATCGCCGCCTCGGTGACCTTGGACAGCTTGGTGAGGTAGTTTTTCGCCCAGTCGGCGAAGTCCAGCGCCTGGCGCTGCAGGGTCTCTTCCGCCTCTTCGAGCAGCGACTGCGGCAGCTCCAGCGGCCCCTTGACCCCGGCGCCGCCCACCTTGTCGCGCAGGGTGTTGGGCAGGCGGAAATACCATACGTCCGACGGCGTTTTCGGCTTCACCACCTTGTCGGCGGAATAGACGATGGTGGCGTGCGCGTCGTCGTTGCGGCGGCGGTCCTCGATGCCGCCGGGCGGCGGCACGTTGCGGCGGCGGCGGTCCGGGCCGAAATAGCTGGTGCAGGTGACGAACTGCCGCGGCTGGTCGATCACCTTCATCATCCGTTCCATGATCGACTGCGCGGAGAACGGCTTGGCGATGAACTCGGTGACGCCGAGATCGCGCGCCGCCTCGACGTAGTCCTTGTCCGCCGCGCCGGAGATCATGATGAACGGCATGAAGCGGTTGACCGAATCCTTCTGCATGCGCACCCAGCGCAGCAGCAGCAGGCCGTTGATCGGCGACATCAGGAGGTCGCACAGGATGATGTCGACGTTCATCAATCCGGCGGCGTGAATCTGGTTTTTGCCGGCGATCTGCAAAAACTCGATCGCCTCCTGGCCGTTGCGCGCCGTCGCCACCCAGCCGAAGCCGAGTTGCTTCAAAAGGCTCTCCAAAATGTCGCGGATGTAGAGGTTGTCCTCGACCAGGAGAACAGAGAGGCGTTCGAACGAAATGGAACTCACGGGTAAACCCTGGAAACTGGGCAGGAAACCCCCTCCGGTCCTGCATCGCCGGTTGTGCATACTATAGGGGACGGTTTGCGGATTGAGAAGTCTTAACGGTCCGGGTAATCTGCGGGGCCTCCGGCGGGGCGTTCCGGCCCGCCCGGCTTTTCCGATGCTTGCGAAGGATGGATATCGATGAGTACCGATGTGGGCGGCGTCGCCGCCGATCAGCTGCAATCCCTGA
>JBFWJB010000315.1:0-3528 GCA_050253435.1 Rhodospirillaceae bacterium | reverse complement strand
GCCGCCGTGCTGTTCGACGGCGCGGACATCGCCGCCACCATCTCCGACCTGCTCGCCCGCCCGCTGCGCGCCGAGCAGGACTGACCCGACCAGCAAAGGAAACCCCCATGCTCTTCGCCGTCACCTGCCTGGACAAGCCCGATTCCCTGGCGCTCCGCCTCGCCAACCGCGACGCCCACCTCGCCTTCGCCAAGGCCCAGCCCTTCATCATCGGCGGGCCGCTGCTCTCCGACGACGGACAGACGATGATCGGCTCCCTGCTGGTGATCGAAGCGCCCGACCGCGCGGCGCTCGACGTCCTCCTCGCCGCCGACCCCTACGCCAAGGCCGGGCTGTTCCAAAGCGTCACCATCCACCCCTACAAGAAGGTCTTTCCGATGGCGTAAAGGCCAGGGCTCCGCCCTGGACCCGCAAGGGGTCTCGGACCCCTTGACCCCTTGACCGGTTTTTCGCCGCGCAGCGGCCATCGACCGTCACGCCGCGTGATCGTCTTATGGCGCTCCGCGCAAAAACCAAAAGTTATGGGAGGGGTGGAGGGACCGAGTCCCTCCACGAAATTTTGGTTTTTCCCCACGCTGTGGAGTATTTTCCATCCACAGGTTGCGAGGAGGAGGCACGGCATGGCGCACTGGCTGATCAAGTCCGAGCCCGGCGAGTGGGGCTGGGACGACCAGGTGAAGGTGGAAAGCGAACCGTGGACCGGCGTGCGCAACTATCAGGCGGCGCGCAATTTGAAGGCGATGCGCGTCGGCGACACCGCCATTTTCTATCACTCGGTGACCGAGAAGCGCATCGCCGGGATCGTCATCGTGGTGGACGAGGCGGAGCCGGACCCGACCGACGAGAGTGGGCGTTTCGTCGCGGTGCGGGTGAAGGCTTTGCGCCCGTTCGAAAAGCCGGTGACTCTGGCGGATGTCAAGGCCGACCCGCTGCTGGCGGAGTTGCCGCTGGTGCGGCAGTCGCGGCTTTCGGTGATGCCGATCCCCGACGATGCGTGGACGAAGCTCTGCGCGATGGGCGGAGTGGACCCATGATCCGCTGCGCGGTGTTCGATTTCGACGGCACCCTGGTGCACTCCAACGAGATCAAGCGGGAGGGCTTCTTCGCCGTGGCCGGGGCCTTCCCCGGCGGTGCGGAAGTCATGGAGGCGCTGCTCGCCGATCCGCCGGGCGACCGTTTCGCCATCTTCGCGGCCTTCGCGGCGCGTTTCGGCGAGGACGCGGGGGAACTGGCGGAGCAGTACGGCGCATGGTGCGAGGCGCGCATTCTCGCCTGCCCGGAGCGCGCCGGGGCTTCGGCGCTATTGGCGCACATGCGCAATCTCGGAATTTCCATCTGGATCAACAGCGCGACGCCGGAGGCGCCGTTGCGCGCCGTGGTGGCGCGGCGCTATCCCTCCGGCACCTTCGACGGCGTGCGCGGCGGCCACGGGCGCAAGGTGGCGAACTTGCGGGCGATCCTTTCCGCCGTCGGCTGCGCGCCTGCGGAACTGCTGATGATCGGCGACGGCGCGGACGACCGCGCCGCGGCGCGGGAGGTGGACTGCGCCTTCGCCGGCGTGGCGGAGGGCAGCCTTGCCGCGGCGGCGGATGCGGGGCCGCTGCTCACCGACCTCTTCGCCCTCGCCGCCTGCCTGCCGGAACCGGCGCGATGACGCCGTCCTGCTTCAAGGCCTACGACATCCGCGGCCGCGTGCCGGAGGAATTGAGCTCCGGCCTGGCGCGGCGCATCGGCGCGGCCTTTGCGGAGGTGGTGGAGCCGGGCGCAGTGGTGGTGGGGCGCGACGCGCGCCTGGAAAGCCCGGAGATCGCCGCCGCGCTGATCGCGGGGCTCACCGGGGCGGGGGCGGACGTGGTGGACCTCGGCCTCTGCGCGACGGAAGAAGTGTATTTCCAGACCGCGCACCGGGAAAAGCAGGGCGTCGGCGGCGGCATCATGGTCACCGCCAGCCATAACCCCAAGGGCCACAACGGCATGAAGCTGGTGCGCGCGGGCGCGCGCCCGATTTCCGGCGATTCCGGCCTCTCCGACATCCGCGACCGCGCCCTCGGCCCCGCCCCCGCAGCCGCGGCAACGCCGGGCCGGGTGACGGCGGATGCGGACAAGTCCGCCTACGTCGCCCACCTGCTGCGCTATGCCGATCTGGAGAATTTGAGAGGCCTGAAGATTCTCGCCGATGCGGGCAACGGCTGCGCCGGGCCTATTCTCGCCGCCCTCGCGCCGCATCTGCCGTGCGACCTGATGGTGGTGCGCGGCGAACCGGACGGCAGCTTTCCCCACGGCATCCCCAATCCGCTGCTGCCGGAGATGCGGGCCGCCACCGCCCAGGCGGTGCGGGAGAACGGCGCGGACATCGGCGTCGCCTGGGACGGCGACGCCGACCGCTGCTTCCTCTACGACGCGGACGGAAACTTTATCGAGGGGTATTACCTCGTCGGTCTGCTCGCCTGCGCGCTGCTGCAACGGCACCCCGGCGCGAAGATCGTCCACGACCCGCGCCTGGAGTGGAACACCATCGCCGAGGTGACGCGCGCGGGCGGCGTTCCGGTGCGCTGCAAGACCGGCCACGCCTTCATCAAGGAGCGGATGCGCGCCGAGGATGCGGTCTACGGCGGCGAGATGAGCGGCCACCACTATTTCCGCGATTTCGCCTACTGCGACAGCGGCATGATCCCCTGGCTGCTGGCCGCCGGGCTGGTCGGCGGGAGCGGCCGGGCGCTGGCCGATCTGGTGGGAGAGCGCATCGCCGCATTCCCGTGCAGCGGCGAGGTGAATTTCGCCACCGACGCGGCGGCGGCGACGGAGCGCATCCTCGCCCGCTATCTGCCGCAGGGCCCCCGCCGCGACGACACCGACGGGGTGTCCCTGGAGTTCGCCGACTGGCGGTTCAACCTGCGCCGCTCCAACACCGAGCCCCTGCTCCGCCTCAACATCGAAAGCCGGGGAAACGCCGCCGCGGTGGTGCGCCGTCTTGCCGAGATCTCGGACCTGATCGGAGGGAAGCCATGACCTTTTCCTACGAGCTTGCGGGCAAGCGCATCTGGGTCGCCGGGCACACCGGCATGGCGGGCTCGGCGATCGTGCGCCGCCTGGCGCGCGAATCCTGCACCGTGCTCACCGCCTCTCACCGCGAGCTCGACCTCACCCGCCAGGCGGAGACCGAGGCCTGGATCGCCGCGGCGCGCCCGGACGCGATCTTCCTCTCCGCCGGACGGGTCGGCGGCATCCACGCCAATTCCACCCAGCCGTCGGAGTTCCTCTACGAAAACCTGATGATCGCCGCCAACGTCATCCGCGCGGCGCATGCGGCAGGCGTCGACCGCCTGCTGTTCCTCGGCTCGTCGTGCATCTATCCGCGCGAAGCGCCGCAGCCGATTCCCGAATCCGCGCTGCTCACCGGGCCGCTCGAACCCACCAACGAGTGGTACGCGCTCGCCAAGATCGCGGGGATCAAGCTCGCCCAGGCGCTCCGCCGCGAATTCGGCCGCGACTACATCTCGGCGATGCCGACCAACCTCTACGGGCCGG
>JBFWJB010000314.1:0-3529 GCA_050253435.1 Rhodospirillaceae bacterium | reverse complement strand
CCCTTGCCCGACCTGATCTCCCGCACCACCCGCGGCGTCTACATCATCTGCGCCACGCCGTTCTTCCCCGACGGCCGCATCGATTTTTCCAGCCTCGACCGCCTGATCGACTTCTACCTGGAAAAGGGGGTCAACGGCCTCACCGTGCTCGGCATGATGGGCGAGGCGGACAAGCTGACGCCGGAGGAACGCCGCGCGGTGTTCGACCGGGTGATGAAGCGCATCGGCGGGCGCGTTCCGGTGGTTGCCGGGGTTTCGGACGCGGGCCTCGCCAACCTCGCCGGTCTCACCGCCCATGTGATGGATGCGGGCGCCGCCGGGGTGATGGTGGCGCCTTCGCGCGGTCCGGCGCGCGAGGACCGGGTGACCGCCTATTATCACCAAGTGTGCGAAGCGATCGGTCCTCAGGTGCCGGTGGTGTTCCAGGATTTCCCGCAGGCCACGGGGATACCGGTTTCGCCGCGCGCGATCCTGGAGCTGACCCGCGAGCGGCCGCAGATCGTGATGCTGAAGCACGAGGAAAGCCCGGGCCTGGCGAAGATCAGCGCGGTGCGCGCAGCCGAGGCGTCGGGCACCGCGCCGCGCATGTCCATTCTCTGCGGCAACGGCGGCATCTTCCTGCCGCAGGAGCTGGGCCGCGGCGCGGACGGCGCGATGACCGGCTTCGCCTTCCCCGAGGCGCTGGTGGAAACCGTGCGCCTGCATGCGGCGGGCGATGCGGACGCGGCGGAAGACCTCTACGACTGCTACCTGCCGATTCTCCGCCACGAACAGCAGCTCGGCCTCGGCCTCGCCCTGCGCAAGCACATTCTGATGCGCCGCGGCGCGATCGCCGACGCCTGCCTGCGCGCCCCCGGCCCCAAGCTCTCCGCAGCCGACATCGCCGAAATGGACCGCCTGATCGCCCGCACCGAGGCGAAGGTGCGGGAACTCAAAGGAAGCTGAGGGGGGAGTGGTGCCCGCTGGGGGACTCGAACCCCCACGCCGTAAGGCCACGGATTTTAAGTCCGTTATGTCTACCGATTCCATCAAGCGGGCCGCGGTTCGACCCTAAACGCGGCGGTGTTCCCTGGCAAGGGGAGGCCACCCTCCGCTTGCGCCGCGCCGCCGGGCGCGGTAGGTAGAGGGCCGGTTTTGAAATGACGGCCTTCCGGCGATGATCGAATTCGACAACGTGAGCATGCGCTTCGGCGATCTGACCGTGCTCGAACCCTTCTCCCTGAGCCTGCCCGAGCGCCGCATCGCGGTGATCGGCGCCAACGGCTCGGGCAAAAGCACCTTCGTCCGCCTGATCAACGGTCTGCTTGCGCCCACCACCGGCGAGGTGCGGGTGGACGGCCTCTCCACGGCGAAAGAGGCGCGCGCGGTGCGCCGCAAGGTCGGCTTCGTCTTCCAGAACCCGGACAACCAGATCGTCTATCCCCTGGTCGAAGAGGACGTCGCCTTCGGCCTCAAGAATCTCAAGCTGCCGAAGGCGGAAATCGCCGCCCGCGTCGATGCGGTGCTCGCCCGCTACGGCATGGAGAGCCTGCGCCTGCGCCCGGCGCACCTGCTCTCCGGCGGGCAGAAGCAGATGCTCGCGATCTCCGCGGTTCTGGTGATGGAGCCCGCCTACGTGGTGTTCGACGAGCCGACGACGCTCTTGGACCTGCGCAACAAGCGCCGCGTCGCCGCCGCCATCGCCGAGATGCCGCAGACCGCGGTGGTGGTTTCCCACGATCTCGAATTCCTCACCGACTTCGAGCGCGTCCTCGTCTTCGAAGCCGGGCGCATCGTCTGCGACGCGCCGCCCGGCGAGGCCATTCCCTTCTACCGCGAGCTGATGGCGGCGGAGGCGGACGGTGTTTGAGATCTGCCTCACCCGCATCACCTGGCTGCACCGCATCCCCGCGGGGGTGAAGCTCCTCGTCCTCGCGGCGGCGGGGGCCGCGGTGTTCCTCACCGACGATACGCGCATCCTCGGCGGGCTCGTCGCCTTCGCCGTTCTGCTGCCGGTTTCCGCCTGGCTGCCCGCGAAGCCGCTGTTCAGGCAGATCATGCCCGCCCTGGTGCTGATCGCCGCGCTCGCCGCCTTCCACATCGCCACGGGAGACCCGCGCGACGCCTTCCTGGTTTCGGCCCGGCTCGGCACCGTCATCCTGCTCGCCGCGGCGCTCACCTTCACCACCCGCGTCTCCGCCATGGTCGACGCGCTTGAACGCGTTCTCACCCCGCTTAAATGCATCGGAGCCGATCCCGCCAAGGCGGGCTTCACCCTGGCGCTCGCCATCCGCTTCATTCCGGTGCTGTTCACCATGATCGCGGAAATCCGCGAGGCGCAGAAGGCGCGCGGCCTGGAAGGCAGCGTCTTCGCGGTGGTGATGCCGCTTCTGGTGCGCACCCTGCGCATGGCCGACGACCTCGCCGAGGCGATCGCCGCGCGCGGCTACGACGGCAACTGAAGAAAAGGGAACCCGCATGTCGGTCAAGGATATGGTCTATGCCGCCCTGTTCGCGGCGGTCACCGCGGCGCTCGGCCTGCTGCCGATGATCCCGGTGCTGCCGGGCGTGCCGATCACCGCGCAAAGCCTCGGCGTGATGCTCGCAGGCTCCATCCTAGGCGCGAAACGCGGCGCGCTCGCCCTGCTGGTGTTCACCGCGCTCGCCGCCGCCGGGCTGCCGCTCTACGCGGGCGGGCGCGGCGGTATCGGCCTGTTCCTCGGCCCCACCGGCGGCTATGCCCTCGGCTATGTCCTCGGCGCGTTCGTCACCGGCTGGCTGGTCGAACGCATGTGGAGCGGCCTCAATACCTTCAAGGCCTTCGTCGCCTGCATCGTCGGCGGCATCGGCATGGTCTACCTGCTCGGCATCCCGTGGCTCGCCGCGGTGGCGAAAATCAGCCTCGCCAAGGCGTTCATCGGCTCCATGGCCTTCGTCCCCGGCGACCTGATCAAGGCCATCCTCGCCGCCTTCGTCGCCATGGCGATCAAGAAGGCCTACCCGAACATCAAGAAGAACTAAAACGTTGCGAGGGGACTCGGTCCCCTCGCGCACCCCATAACTTTTTTCGCCGCGTAGCGGCCATCAACCGTCACGCCGCGTGATGGTTCTATCGCGCTGCGCGCAAAAACCAAAAGTTAGGGGAGGTGCGGAGGGTCCGAGACCCTCCGCGAAGTTTTTTCTTTTACGACAGCCGCGTGCCCTTCGGCACCGGGCGGCCGTTGAGGAAGCCGGCTGTGTCGGCGGGCTTGCTTCCGGCGCGTTGCAGGCGGGTGGGGCGGATCGCCCCTGTGCCGCAGGCGATGGCGAGGTGGTCGTCGAGCGCGGTTCCGGGTTCGCCCGTGCCCTCGGCGACCGCCGCGTTGAGCAGTTTGAGGCGTTCGCCCGCGAGTTCGCACCATGCGCCGGGGAAGGGGGAGAGGCCGCGGATATGGGCGGAGACTTCCGCGGCGGGTTTGGTCCAGTCGATGCGGGCCTCGGCCTTGTCGATCTTGGCGGCGTAGGTGACGCCTTCGGCAGGCTGCGGCGTGGGGGTTGCGCGCCCGGCGGC
>JBFWJB010000313.1:0-3564 GCA_050253435.1 Rhodospirillaceae bacterium | reverse complement strand
CGAAAATTCGGTGCCCGCGAGCGGGTGCCCGGGAACGAAGGCGACGGAAGGCGGCAGCGCCGCCTTCATGTCGCGGATCACCGCGCCCTTCACCGACCCGACGTCGGAGACGATGGCGCCGGGCTTGAGATGCGGCGCGATGGCGCGGGCGATCTCGCCGCACGCGCCCACCGGGGTGCACACCATCACCAGGTCCGCGTCCTTCACCACGGTTCCGATATCGGTGGAGACATCGTCGGCGATTCCCAGGCGCAGCGCGGTATCGAGCGTTTCCTGCCGCCGCGAGGCGGCGACGATGCGGCCCGCCATGCCGTGGCGTTTCATCGCCAGGGCAAGGGACGCGCCGATCAGCCCGATACCGATGAAGGCGACAGTGCCGAACATCGGTTGGGGTGAGGTTTCGCTCATCCTTTCGCCTCCCTGTAGGCGGTGAGCGCAGCGACGACGCGCTTCATCTCGTCCTCGGTGCCGATCGAGATACGCAGCGCATCCGGCAGGCCGTAGCCCGCCACCGGACGCACGATCACCTCCTCCTCCGCCAGGGCGGCCTGCGCCGCCGCGGTGTCGCCCTTGGGGAAGTGCACCAGGATGAAGTTGCCGTTGGACTCGGTGACGCCGAGGCCGAGGGCCCGCATCTGCTCGGTCAGCCACGGCCGCCACATGGCGTTGTGGGCGAGGCAGAGGTCGAAGAACTCCATGTCCGCCAGCGCCGCCACCGCCGCCGCCTGCGCCGCCGCCGAAACGTTGAACGGCGAGCGGGTGCGGTTGAGCACGTCGGCGATCGAGGCCGGCGCGTAGCACCAGCCGACGCGCAGCGCGCCGAGGCCGTAGATCTTGGAGAAGGTGCGGGTCATCACCGTGTTTTCCCCCGCATCCACCAGCTCGGCGCCCGGCGAATAGTCGTTGCGGGTGACGAACTCGGCATAGGCCGCGTCGATCACCAGCAGGATGTCGGGGCGCAGGCCGTCGCGCAGACGCTTCATCTCCGAGGCGGGCAACAGGGTGCCGGTCGGGTTGTTGGGGTTGGCGATGAACACCATGCGGGTCTTTTCCGTCACCGCCGCGAGCACCGCATCGACATCGGTGGTGAAGTCCTTTTCCGGGGCCTTCACCGGCACCGCGCCGTTGCCCTTGGCGTAGATCGGGTACATCGCGAAGCCGTACTGGCTGTAGAGCACCTCGTCGCCGGGACCGGCGTAGGCATGCACCAGAAGGCCGATCAGCTCATCGGAACCGCAGCCGCAGACGATGCGCGCCGGATCGAGGCCGTAGCGCTTGCCGATCGCGGCGCGCAGCTCCTCGCTGGCGCCGTCGGGGTATCGATGCAGGTCTCCCGCCACCGCCGCATAGGCGGCGCGCGCACGGGGGCTGGCGCCGAGAGCGCCCTCGTTCGAGGACAACTTCGCGGCGTGCGCCACACCGTCCAGCTTGCTGCGACCGCCCTGATAGGGCTGGATATCGAGAATGCCGGGACGCGGAGTAGGAGCCGTCATCTTATTCACTCGCTTTCAGTCAATCGGTTTTGCGTTGAGAGGAAATCCGGGGTTGCAGCGCGGCCCCCGGCGGGCCGTCAGCGCGCGCAATGCAGGGGCGTCGGATAGGCGCCGATGCAGCGGGCGTATCGGAGGGAATCGTCGTTGCCGTGGGCGAGGCGCACCACGCGCGGGTCGGAATCGGTGACGAAGCCGTCCACCTCCACCAGATGCACTTTGGCCTCCGGCCCGAAGGAGCGGACGTCCCAATAGGTCAAGAGCTTCAGCCCGGCGTTGGCGAGCTTGGTCGCAACCTGGCTGCGGCTGACGCTGGAGACGGTCTCCACCGCCAGGAGCGAACGGTCCTCGCCGGTCTCGCCGGGCGCCACCGGGGCCACGGCGAAGGCCTCGATATCGCCGCCGCGGCCGGGGCCGACCCCGGCGAACGGCAGGCGCGCGATCACCTGCATGCGCGGCGTGGCGTCGCCGATCAGGGCGAGCCACCACGGTTCGGAAACGCTTTCGCCGGGCAGCGGCAGCACCGCCACCGCGGCGGCGCCCTCGGCCACCGCCTTCAGCACCCGGCCGGAAACCTGATAGGACACGGTCTCGGTGTACGAGCCGTAGTGGTCGCGCGCGATCTCGATATAACCGGAGCCGCGCTCGGGCATGAACACCGCCACGCAGAACGGCCCCTGCACGTGCATCAGCGTGCCGATCATCTCGCGCCACAGGCGGATCAGCACCTCCGGCGGAAAGGCCCCGCGGTGCCGCGCCAGAAGGCGGCGCACGATCTGCGCCTCTCGCCCCGGCCGCGTCGGCACGAAGTGCGCGGGCGCGCCCCCCGGTTCGTCGCGTTTCGCCTTAGAAATCCGCTGGGCAAGCTCGGTGCGCTCTATCAACAGGTCGTGCATCGCGTCGTCGATGCGATCGACCTCGCGGCGCAGTGCGGCCAAATCCGGATCTTCGTTCGCCATGGGCTTCCCAACACACATATCCGCCCTTCGGCTCGGGCGGCCCCGCCGCCGGCGCGATGCGCGGATCAGGAAAACGCGAAACTAGGCGTTGACAGGCAGGGCATACCAACTTAGCTGTGTCCCTCGTTTTCGCAAGATTTTTCCAGGGCGCGGGGCCATATTCCAGAGATGACGCGCACGAACGCCACACTTTCCGGAGAGGAGCTGCGCCATCGCCTGAACGCGGTGGAGGCCTCGGTGCGCCTCTACGACGCCGAGCCGCTCTCCCTCGACAGCGGTGCGCGCTTCGGCCCGGTGGAGGTGGCGTATCACACCTACGGACGCCTCAACGCCGCAAAGTCCAACGCCGTCGTGGTCTGCCACGCCCTCACCGGCGACCAGTACGCCGCCCTGCCCCACCCGGTGACCGGCAAACCCGGCTGGTGGAGCAGCCTCATCGGCCCCGGCAAGGTGATCGACACCGACCGCTATTTCGTCGTCTGCTCCAACGTGCTCGGCGGCTGCATGGGCACCACCGGGCCGAAGAACCTCGACCCCGCGACCGGCGAGCCCTACATGCTCGACTTCCCGGTGATCACCGTCGCCGACATGGTGCGGGTGCAGGTGAAGCTTCTCGACCACCTGGGCATCGGCAAGGCGTTCGCGGTGATCGGCGGCTCCATGGGCGGCATGCAGGTGCTGGAATGGGCGTCGCGCTATCCCGAGCGGGTGTTCTGCGCGCTGCCGATCGCCACCTGCGCGCGCTACTCGGCGCAGAACATCGCCTTCGACGAGGTCGGCCGCCAGGCGATCATGGCCGATCTCGACTGGTGCGGCGGGCGCTACCTGCTGGAAGGCCGCAACCCGCACAAGGGCTTGGCGGTGGCGCGCATGGCGGCGCACATCACCTACCTCTCCGAGGCGGCGCTGACGCGCAAATTCGGCCGCAAGCTGCAGGACCGGGAAAAGATCGGCTACGGCTTCGACGCCGACTTCGAGGTGGAAAGCTACCTCCGCCACCAGGGCTCCACCTTCGTCGAGCGCTTCGACGCCAATTCCTACCTCTACATCACCCGCGCCATGGACTATTTCGACATGCCGGGCGAGCACGACGGCCACCTCTCCCACGCCTTCCG
>JBFWJB010000312.1:0-3590 GCA_050253435.1 Rhodospirillaceae bacterium | reverse complement strand
TCGAAATGCGGCAGCAACACCGTTTCGGCGAAATCGGCCGCCGCCACCGCATCGTAGCCGCGTTCGCGCAAAAGACGGCGCGGCAACTCGTCCGCCCCCGTGGCCAGCATCGCTTCGGTTCGCGGCACGCGGCAGAGATGCAGGGCGGCATCGACGCGGTCGATCAGCGCGATCGCATGGGCGGCATCCCCCGGCTGCGGCGCATCGGTCTGTGGCGCATCGTCCACGAGGCTGAGGCTGCCGCACGTGGTGCAGGATAAAGCGCGCCGCGCCGGACGGCTTTGAGTCGCGGCGCGGCCGAAGCAGACCTCGGCAGCGGCGCCGCACACGCGGCATCTCCCGGTTTCCATCACCGGCGGCGGCGGTTCCTTCACGGTTTCCAGCGCCCGCATCGCGTCCACCAGCCGCGCCGCCGCGGCATCCCAGCTGAAGGTGGCGGCACGGCGGCGCGCCCGCTCCGCCCAGACGGCGCGGTCCTCGCGCCCGCTGCGGAAATCGCCGATCAGACGTGCAATTCCGGCGATGTCGTTGGGATCGAGAAGGAACCCGGCATCGCCCACCACTTCCGGCAGGGAGGAGCGGTCGGATGTCACTACCGGGCAGCCGCAGGCCATCGCCTCAAGCGGTGGCAGGCCGAAGCCCTCGTAGAACGACATGTAGAAAAAGGCGAGCGCCCCGGCATAGAGGCACGGCAGGTCGTCGTCGTCGACATAGCCGGTGATCGTCACCCGCTCGCGCAATTCCGGGGACTCCGCGAGGCGGCGCTGCAACTGTTCGCTGCCCCAGCCCGCGGCGCCGGTAAGCACCAGAGAGACCCCATCTCCGCCCCCCGCGAGATAGGCGGCAAAGCCGTCGATCACCGCCTCCATGTTCTTGCGCGGCTCCAAGGTGCCGACGCTGAGAACGTAGGGGACGTCCGGCGGAATTCCGTATTTTTCCAGGGTGGCGGCAATCTCTGCCGGGGCGGGCGTGCGGAAGAACCGCGCATCCGCCGCGGAGAGGTTCACATGCGTGCGGTCGCGGCTGCCGGGATAGAGACTGAGAAAATCGCGCCGGGTGTGCTCCGACACGCAGACCACCTGGGTCTGCGGCCGTAGCGGACCGAGAATCTTATGGGTGAAGTCGCGCTCGTAAAAGGGAGGGAACAACTCCGGATAGAGCACCGGCAACAGATCGTGGACGATCTGCCAGTCGTGCGCCGCCGGGTTGCCGAGCGCCTCGATATCCATGCCGTAATAGGGGCTGAGCACGTGCAGGGGCTCTGGTCCGGCATAGGGCGGCTTGCCGATCAGGTCGGCCATCCCCTCGGCGCGCAGGTAGGCGAGCACGCCTTCGTGCCAGCACGGCTGGTAGGCCAGGGAAATATCCACCCCGGGAATCCGGCGCAGTGCTTTCAGCAACTGGCTGGAGACATTGTAGATGCCGGTGCGCGCCAGAACGTCGGCCTGCGCATAGCCGATGATCGACGCCTCGAACAGGATGCGGACCACAACCCCCCCTCTCGCCGTGCCGGAACCTCCTGTCCCGGTTTACGATACCAGTCTCGCCGACAGCCGTTAACGATTTGCGAACGCCCGGCGGATAAACTGTGGTATGGTGATTGCATTGAAACCCCCACGGGCCAGAAGGCCCAAGGAGGCTTTTGTCATGAGCGACCTTTTAAGCACCCTGGCCGGCAACGCTTCGAGCGCCGTCTCGGTTCTCAACAACGACGGCCTGTCCAGCCTCAGCTGGCAGCAGGTGGTCTACAGCCAGATCGTCGAGAACAAGCAGACCGAGCTCGAGAAGGAAAGCGCCAAAGTCCAGGAGAAATACGACGCCAAGGGCGTCTACCTGGAAGCGCAGGCCAACCAGTGGGCCAAGGTCAAGGCGAGCATCAGCAACGCCGACCTCGCGGTGGAAAACGGCCAGGAAGGCGTGGACCAGATCAAGGACATCCTGATGCAGATGCGGATTCTGGTCGGCAACTACGCCGAGTCCGAATCCCCCGACCTGCTGAAGGAGCAGTACGACGCCTACGTCGATCAGATCAACAACATCGCCGACACCTATTCCAAGGCCTACAACCCGATCGGCAACGTGGTCTCCACCGACTGGACGCCCAACACCATCACCTTCCAGACCAATCTCGCGGGCAACGAGACCTCGCTCACCGGCACCTACGTCGGCTCGGACTATTACATCACGGATTCCGACGGCACCGTCTGGGTGCCCGACCCCGGCTCTTCGACGATCACCCAGTACACCGTCTACAACACCGAAAACGAGCCGGACAGCACCAAGGCGGACGGCTTCGCCTCCACCCGCAACGGCATGCAGCTGGACAGCTACGACGCGGAAACCGGGGCAATCACCTTCACCGTCAACCCGGACAACGAGGACCTGAAGGAAACCCGCACCGGCACCATCAGCTTCGGCGGCCTCGGCCTGATGCAGAGCTGGTTCTACGACGGCCTCGACACCGAGGAAGGCCGCGCCGCGGCGGTCGCCGCGATCGACAAGGCCGACGACCTGATGACCGCGGCGGAATCGCGCATGGTGTCGATGGCCACCTCGGTGAAGGCCGCGGATGCCCGCGCCGACGACGAGATGAGCGACCTCAAGGACGCCCGCTCGCAGGCGATGCGCGACGAACTGGTGGACACCTACGCCCTGCAGATCAAGCAGCAGCAGGAACTCCAGGTGCTGCAGAACACCTTCTCGAACATGGCGCAGCAACAGACCTACTACGAGCAGATCTTCGCCGGCGTCTCGAAGGGCCCGTTCTACGACATCACCGGCTGAGGCGGTAAAAACCGCCTCTCCCAGACGGCAGAAGTTGCCGGGCGCACCACGCCCGGCTTTTCTTTTCGCCCCCTCCTTATTCAAAAAATCCTTTCCTGGCATACCGTTACGGAACACTTCGCGGCTTGGCCCAAGGCTTGCTGATAGGTTCCCGAATTCGTGTGTGTTCCGCAAAGGCGAAGAGGACGGGTCATGGACCTTTACGCGCTGCTGGCGAAGAGATCGACCGAAACCACCGCCGTCACCGGCGCCGCGCAAGGGCGCGGCAAGGCGGCGCAGGGATTTGCCGATGCGCTGTCGGCGGCATACGGCCGTCTCTCCGCGTCCGCAGACCCCACCTCGGCGCTTTCCGCGCTGATCAGCGAGAGCCGCACCGAAACCGCGGACACCGCATCCAAGGAGCCCGACGAGCCGGTCTCGCGCGACGACGACGCGCGGACGAGCCGCGCCGAACGCCGCGCGGCGCGGCGCGAGGCCCGGTCCGAGCGCGCCGAGCGTTCGGAGCGCGGCACCGCGGCGGAAAGCCGCGACGAAACCGCCGCGACGGACGACGAAGCCCCGGCGCAGGCCGGAGCCGCCGCCGAAAAGCCCGCCGAAACCGCCGCCGAAAAGCCGCAGCAGGCCGCCGAAACCGGCGAAAAGCCGGCCAAGGAAACCCAGGCGCAGACCGAATCCGGCGAGCCGCAGCCCGATGCCGCCGCCGCGGCGATCGCCGCCGCCGGCATGCCGGAAGCGCCGCAGCAGGCCGAGGCCCACGCCTCCCCCGCCACGGCAGCCGGAGAGCCGCAGGCCGTAGAGCCGCAGGC
>JBFWJB010000311.1:0-3591 GCA_050253435.1 Rhodospirillaceae bacterium | reverse complement strand
TTCGGACCGGCCTTGGCGATGCCCTCGCGGAAGGCCGCGCGCGCCGCGATTTCGAACGCGAGCACGCTCGAGTCCTCGTCGTGGTAGGCGCCGTCCACCAGGGTGGCCGAGAAGTCGGTGACCGGGAAGCCGGCGATCACGCCGTTGTCGAGCGAGCTGTTGAGGCCCTTTTCGACGCCGGGCACGTATTCCTTCGGCACCGAACCGCCGACGATCTTGCTCTCGAAGACGAAGCCGGTGCCCGGCTCGCCCGGCGCGAAGACCAGCTTGACGCGCGCGTACTGACCGGAACCGCCCGACTGCTTCTTGTGGGTGTAGTCGATCTCGTAGGTCTTGGAGATGGTCTCGCGGTAGGCCACCTGCGGCGCGCCGACGTTGGCCTCGACCTTGAATTCGCGGCGCATGCGGTCGACGAGGATTTCGAGGTGAAGCTCGCCCATGCCCTTGATCACCGTCTGACCGGATTCCTGGTCGGTGGTGACGCGGAAGGACGGATCCTCTGCGGCGAGACGGTTGAGGGCGATGCCCATCTTCTCCATGTCGGCCTTGGTCTTCGGCTCCACCGCGACCTCGATCACCGGGTCCGGGAACTCCATGCGCTCGAGGATCACCGGGGAGGACGGCACGCACAGGGTGTCGCCGGTGGTGGTGTCCTTGAGGCCGACCAGGGCGATGATGTCGCCGGCATAGGCCTCTTTGACCTCTTCACGGTTGTTGGCGTGCATCTGCAGCATGCGGCCGATGCGCTCGCGCTTGTCCTTCACCGTGTTCTGCACGTAGGAGCCGCTCTCCAGCACGCCCGAGTAGACGCGGGCGAAGGTGAGGGAGCCGACGAAGGGGTCGTTCATGATCTTGAAGGCGAGCGCGGCGAACGGCTCCTCGTCGGAGGAGTGACGCTCCACGGCGGTCTCGCCGTCCATCAGCACGCCCTTGATCGACGGCACGTCGAGCGGGCTCGGCAGGAAGTCCACCACCGCGTCGAGCAGCGGCTGAACGCCCTTGTTCTTGAACGCGGAGCCGCACAGCACCGGCACGAACTTCATGCCGACGGTGCCCTTGCGGATGCAGGCCTTGAGCGTCGCCTCGTCGGGCTCGTTGCCCTCGAGGTAGGCTTCCATCGCGTCGTCGTCGGCCTCGACCGCGGTCTCCACCAGCTTCTCGCGGTATTCCGCGGCCTGGTCGGCGAGATCGGCGGGAATATCGATGTACTCGAACTCCGCGCCCAGGGTTTCGTCGTGCCAGACGATCGCCTTCATCAGCACCAGGTCGATCAGGCCCTTGTAGTCGGACTCGGCGCCCAGCGGCAGGTGCATCACCAGCGGCACCGCGCCGAGGCGATCGACGATCATGTCGACGCAGCGGAAGAAGTTGGCGCCCATGCGGTCCATCTTGTTGACGAAGCAGATGCGCGGCACGTGGTACTTGTCGGCCTGGCGCCACACCGTCTCGGACTGCGGCTCGACGCCGGCCACCGAGTCGAACACCGCGACCGCGCCGTCGAGCACGCGCAGCGAACGCTCCACTTCGATGGTGAAATCGACGTGGCCGGGGGTGTCGATGATGTTGACGCGATGGTTCTTCCAGAAGCAGGTGGTGGCGGCGGAGGTAATGGTGATGCCGCGCTCCTGCTCCTGCTCCATCCAGTCCATGGTCGCAGCGCCGTCGTGCACTTCGCCGATCTTGTGCGAGCGGCCGGTATAGTACAGGACGCGCTCGGTCGTCGTCGTCTTGCCGGCGTCGATGTGGGCCATGATGCCGATGTTGCGGTAGTCCGCGAGGGGGGTCTGGCGTGCCATAATCTACGATCCTGGTCTTTTCGGTTCTGTCGGGGTTACCAGCGGTAGTGCGAAAAGGCCTTGTTGGCGTCGGCCATACGGTGCGTGTCTTCGCGCTTCTTCACCGCGCCGCCGCGATTGTTGGCGGCATCCAAGAGCTCACCGGAGAGACGATCGACCATCGTCGTCTCGGAGCGCTTGCGGGCGAATTCGATCAGCCAGCGGATCGCCAGCGCCTGGCGGCGATCGGAGCGCACTTCCACCGGCACCTGGTACGTCGCACCGCCGACGCGGCGGGAACGAACCTCGATCGCCGGCTTGACGTTGGTGAGGGCCTCGTGGAAGACCTTGAGGGCATCGCCGCTGGTCTTCGCGGTGATGCGGTCGAGCGCGCCATAAACGATCTGCTCGGCGGTGGCCTTCTTGCCATCCTTCATGACGCTGTTGATGAATTTAGCCAGAACGAGGTCACCGAACTTGGCGTCCGGCAGTACTTCGCGTTTCTCGGCAGCGTGTCGACGAGACATCTTCCTTGACCTCTATATCTATTACTTCGGACGCTTCGCGCCGTACTTCGAACGGCGCTGACGGCGGTCCTTGACGCCCTGGGTATCCAGAGTGCCGCGGATGATGTGGTAGCGAACGCCCGGCAGGTCCTTGACGCGACCGCCGCGGATCATCACCACGGAGTGTTCCTGGAGGTTGTGACCTTCACCCGGGATGTAGGTCGTCACCTCGAATCCGTTGGTCAGGCGCACACGCGCGACCTTACGAAGCGCCGAGTTCGGCTTCTTCGGGGTCGTGGTGTAGACGCGGGTGCAAACCCCGCGCTTCTGCGGGCAAGCCTGCAGCGCCGGAACCTTGTTGCGGTTCAGTTGCGGTTCCCGCGGCTTGCGGATCAACTGGTTGATCGTCGGCATGAGTGTTCCCTATCTTCTTTCACTCGAAACGCGCAATCGGCCTTCCCTGGCCGCCGACTCGGCGTCCAGAGAACAAAACCCCCCTTCACCGCTATCCCCGAGGGGCGCGTTGAAAGGGAAAAAGGGTGGCCGAAACGGCCGATTTCCATCAACAATCGGGCTTTCTCGGGTGCTTGGCGCGAGCGGCTTGCCGGGTCTTGCCCGGAAGTTCCGCGCGCCGCGCGGTCGAGACCGTCCGAATGAGGGGCGCACTATACGTATTCGGGACACCCCCGTCAACCCGGATAATCCGCGATTTCCGCGCCCCAAAAACGAACGCCGCCCGGGGTGGGCGGCGTTCGCTTCACGGCCGGAAATCCGGCGTTTTTCACTCCGCGGGCGGCGGCGGAACCTCGCCCTCCGGCAGCGCGGCCGGAGCCTCGGCCTCGCCCGGAACCGCCTCGCGGTCGCGCTCCGCGGCAAGGCGGCGCAGGCGGCTCATCACCGCACCGGTGCCCGCCGGGATGAGACGGCCGACGATGACGTTTTCCTTCAGGCCGATCAGGCTGTCCACCTTGCCCGCCACCGCGGCCTCGGTGAGCACCCGCGTCGTCTCCTGGAAGGAGGCGGCGGAGATGAAGGAGTGGGTCTGCAGGCTCGCCTTGGTGATGCCCTGCAGCACCGGCTTGGCGATCGCCGGGCGGCCGCCTTCCTTCTCGGTGCGCTCGTTTTCCGCCTTGTAGTCGAAGCGGTCCACCAGCTCGCCGGCGAGGAAGGTGGTGTCGCCGGGTTCGGTGACCTCGACCTTCTGCAGCATCTGGCGGGAGATCACCTCGATGTGCTTGTCGTTGATCTTCACGCCCTGGAGGCGGTAGACGTCCTGGATTTCCTTGATCAGGTAGTTGGCCAAGGCTTCG
>JBFWJB010000310.1:0-3608 GCA_050253435.1 Rhodospirillaceae bacterium | reverse complement strand
CGCCTCGACCTCGGCGATCAGAGCGTCGATCACCGCGAAGTCGCCGTTGATCCATGCGTACTGGCCGAACCACAGGCCGATCACCGGCGCGCCGGGAACGGCGCGGGCGCGCGCCCAGGCGAGATAACCGTCGCGGTCTTTGATGTCGCCGCTCCATTCCGGATGATAGACGCCCTCGGTCGGCACCGGCTTGGGGGCTTCCGGCTCCGGCAGGTCGGCGCCGGTCTGCCGCGCCGCGGCGATCAGGAGGTTGCGCAGGTTTTCCACGCCGCCGCGCCGGATGTAGGCCTGGCGCAGGACGTACGCCTCGGAGCCGAAGTCGCTGCCGAGCGCCTTCGCCATCTCGACTTCCTCCGGCGAGGACATCCCCCCGGCCTGCACGTGCACCAGCCTGCCCGCCGCGGCCTGCGCCAGAACCGGCGCGCCGGGGATCGACTCCGTGCCGCCGTGCGGCAGCAGGAACAGCCCGTCCGCCGCCCGCGCCGTCTCCGCCGCCGCGGCGATGCGCTTGTCGTCGAACAGTTCGTCGCGGGAGCATGCGACCACGCGGATGCGCGCCGCCGCCGCGGGCGGCAGCGATGCGGCGGCGCGCCCGAGAACCGGCAGATGCGTCGCCGTCGCGTCGATGAAAAACAGCGTCTTGCACGCGTGCGTCATGGATGCCCCCCGTGTGGTGCCTTGCCCCCGCAACGCGCCCACCCGATCCGGGTCTGGACTTATCGCGGCGGGCCGCCGCCCGTCAACAGTTTCGTTATAATGTCACCGCCTTAATCCCGGCAGCTCCGCCTCCCACGGCACGCGGCAGTATGCCCGCTGCCGCTCCTGCGTCAACGATTTTGTTATACTATAACATCTGAGGGCAGCGCAGAGCCGAAATCTCGGCCGCCCACGGGCGCGCGCGGCGTGCTTACCGCGCGAGCGCGGCCAGCACAGCGTCCGTCTCGGTGAGCAGGCGGTCCGCATCGGCGGCGGAAAACACCAGCGGCGGGCGGATCTTCAGCACATTGCCATGGAACCCGGTGGCGGAAATCAGCACCCGGCGCTGCCGCAGGGCATTGACCGCCGCCGCGGCGAGGGCGGGCGCAGGGGTCTTGGCGGCGCGGTCCTCCACCATTTCCACGCCGATGTAGAAGCCGGAGCCGCGCACATCGCCGATGCCTTCGTAGCGCGTCATCATCTCTTTCAGTCCGTCGCGGATGATGCCCCCCACCTTCGCCACGTTGGCGAGCAGGTTCTCCTCGCGGATCACCGCCAGCGTCGCCCGCGCCGCCGCCATCGCCACCGAGTTGCCGCCGAAGGTGTTGAAATAGCGGATATCGTGTCCGAAGCGTTCGACCACCTCGGGCGCCACGGCGATGCCCGCGACGGGGAAGCCGTTGCCCATGGGCTTGCCCATGGTGACGATGTCGGGGTCGACGCCGTGGCGCTGATATCCCCAGAAGCGCTCGCCGCTGCGGGTAAACCCGGCCTGCACCTCGTCGGCGACGAACAGCCCGCCGGCGCGGCGCACCACCTCCGCCACCGGCGCCAGCACGTCGGTGGGATGGGCGAAGATGCCGTCGGAAGAGAACAGCGAATCCGCGATGAAGGCGGCGACGCCGTCGCCGTGGCGCTCCAGATCGGCGATCTGCGCCTCCACCGCCGCGGCCATGCGGCGGCCGACCTCCTCCGGGGGCAAACGATAGGAATCCGGCGCGGGCACCTGGCGCACCCACGCGCCGAGCGGCGAAGCGGTGCCGAGAGACGGCGAGAACCCCGCGGTGAGGTAGGAATTGCCGTGATAGGCCTCGGCGGTGATGATGATGCCGCGCTTGCCGGTTTGGTGCTGCGCGATGCGCATGGCGAGGTCGTTGGCTTCCGACCCGGTGCAGGTGAACATCGCATGCCCGGCGGCGCCGATGCGCCCGTCGAAGGTGGCGAGCAGTTCCTCCGCATAGTCGAGAATGCCGTCCTGGAGATAGCGGGTGTGGGTGCAGAGGGTTTGCATCTGGCGGTGCACCGCCTCCGCCACCCGCGGGTTGGCGTGGCCGACGGACACCACGTTGTTGTAGGCGTCGAGGTATTCGTTGCCGTCCGCATCGTAGAGATGCACCCCCTCGCCGCGGCTGACCTGCACCGGCGTGTCGTAGAACAGGCGGTAGGCCGGACCGAGCAGGCGCATCCGCCGCTCCACCAGGGCTCGGTCGCGCGGGCTCAGGGCCGAGGCCGCATCGGGGTTGAACGCATTGACCATCTTGCCGCGCTGCGGCAGGCCCAGGGTGCTCATCGGGACGATCCTTCGGACAAGAGGAGTTCGGACAGAGCTTCCGGCGTGCGCGCCAGAAGCCATTCCAGCTGCGCCCACCCCTGCCGGGTGTTGCGCAGAATGTACGTGGCGTTCTCGGGAAAACGCCGGGCCCGCCACAGGGACAGCAGGGCGCGCGCCACGGCGCGGCCCATCACCAGATGCGGGATCAGGCGCAGGTCCTCCACGGTAAGCTCGGCGACGCGCAGATAGCCGCGCAGCAGGTCCCGCCCGGCGGCGAACAGGTCGTCCACCGGATGCTCCGCCGCATCGCGCGGCAACTGGTTGAGCAGTGCGGTGGACACGTCGATGGCGATGGCGGTGCGCACCGCATCGCCGAAGTCGATGATGCCGGTGACGAACTCCGTCCGGGCGTGATCGACGACGAGGTTGGAGCGGCTGAAATCGTTGTGCAGCACCTGGGTGCGCAGCGCCGCGATGCGGCCGGAAAGCGCGCCGAAGCGCTCCATGCCCTGCGTCAGCAGGGATTTGTGAAGGGGGGAGTCCACCGCCTCCAGCAGCGGCCGCAACCCGGCGAGATGCTTGACGTCCCAGGCGAGGACGCGGTTCTCCGCCGGGTGGGCGAACGACGCGGTGGCGAGGCGCAGGCGCGCCAGGACCTCGCCGATGCGTTCCCGCTCGGCGGGCGCGGTTTCCGTGGTGTCGAGCACCGCGCCTTCGAGAAAGGTCATCAGCCGCACCCGCCGCGTCTGCCCCGCGCGGTCGGTGAAGGCCGGGCAGGCGCGGCCGCGCGCATCCGGGATCAGGCGCGGCACCGGAATTTCCGGGTCCTGCCGCGCGATGTGCTGCAGCAGCAGCACCTGCAGTTCGATCTCTGCGGCGGGTTCCGTCGGGTTGGCGACCTTGAGGATGTAGCGCCGCCCCTCCTCCGCATCGATGCGGAAGGTGTCGTCCTTTTCCGTCGCCAGACGGGTGGGCTGCCCGCGCAGGCCGAAGAAGGCGGCGGCGACATCCGCCGCTTCCTCTTCCCCCATGGCGGCATAGGCGGCGGCCAGGCCGCCCGCATCGACCACCGAGAATTCCGTATTTCCGCCGTCACGCACGATGAACGCTTCCTTCTCCGGAACCGGCTCGGCGGCGCAGCCACGCGACCAGGCGCATGCCTTCGCTTTCGTTGTGACGCCAGGCCTCCCGCGCCGCGGCCTCGGCATTGCCGGAGAGCACCGCCTCGGCCACCGGGCGATGCTGCGCGGCGATGTCGTCCATGCCCTCGGCAACGCGGGTGTTGCTGGTGGCGATGAACAGGCGGACCTGCTGCTCGACCAGGCGGTACTGCCCGGCGAGGCGGACATGCCCGGCGGCC
>JBFWJB010000309.1:0-3609 GCA_050253435.1 Rhodospirillaceae bacterium | reverse complement strand
TTAGGCCCCCAGACCCCGTGACTTTCGATTTTTGCGCGAAGCGCGAGAAAACCGTCACGCCGCGTGACGGTTGATGGCCGCTACGCGGCGAAAACAAGTTAGGGGGTCAAGGGGACCGAGTCCCCTTGCGGGTCCAGGGCGGAGCCCTGGCCTGGTGTTACGGCACCAGCCGATAGCCGCCCGCGTCGGTGACCAGGATGGTGGCGTTGGAGGGGTCTTTTTCGATTTTCTGGCGCAGGCGGTAGACGTGGGTTTCCAGGGTATGGGTGGTGACCGCCGGGTTATAACCCCAGACCTCGTGCAGCAGCACCTCGCGGGAAACCACCACGTCGCCCGCGCGGTAAAGGTATTTGAGGATCGAGGCTTCCTTTTCGGTGAGGCGGATGATCCGCTCGTCGTCTTCCACCAGGTGTTTGGAAGCGGGCTGGAAGGTATAGGGCCCGATCGTCAGCACCGCTTCGTCGCTGTTTTCGAAGGCGCGGATGAGGGCGCGCAGCCGCGCCAGCAGCACCCCCATGCGGAAGGGCTTGCCCAGCCCGTCGCACACCCCGCCGAGGCCGGAAAAGTCGTCCGCCGCCTCCGCGCCGAGAATCAGCAGCGGCCAAGTCACCCCCTCGGCGCGCAGCGTCCGTGCGAAGGCGAGCCCGCCCATGCCGGCGGAGACGATCAGCGCGTCGAAGCGCCGGGCGTGCGCCATCGCCGCGCCATCGCCCGCAGACGCCGCGGTTTCGACCAGGGCGAAGTCCTCCTGGGCCAGAATCTGCTCGCTCAGGGAGCGGCTCAGCACCGCATCGTCCTCGATAATCAAGACCCGACGGCCCGCCATACCCCTCTCCGGCGCTTTACATTTCCGGTGCGTGGTAACATATGTTGCACCGGGATTCAGATATAGCGAGTCCGCCGGACTCGGACCAGGGCTTTCCGTCCCGCCGGTTTTTGTCTACAGTCCCCTCCTCCGGTTTTCCCAATGTGGCGATGATGTCCCGTCCCGTTCTCTCCTTTCCCGGCCTGGCTCTCTCCCCCTTTGCGGAGGGCGGAACCGCGTGGCTGCCCGAAACCGATGCCCTGCTCTCGGTCAACCGCATCGTCGACGACGTGCGGCGCGGCGCGATGGCGGGCCTGCGCCGCAGCGCCGCGGGGCGCGCGGTGGCGGTGCTGGCGCTGGAGGCCGCGGGCCGCGACCCGCTGGCCGCCTTTGCCGAGACCGCAGGCGGCACGCCACGGCTGGCGATGACCGGCCGCCGCGCCGTGGTGCTCAGCCTGTGGCCGGAGGACGGCGCCGAGCCGCCGAAGGTGGTGGTGGTGGAGGGGGACCTGCCGGTGATCGCCGATCTTGCCGCCTCCGCCGTCGATCCCATCGCCGCCGGGCCGTTTTCCGCACCGGGCATCACCGTGCGCGCCGCCGATGCCGACGGCCTGGCCGCCGCCGCGGTGCATCTGATGAAACGCGCGCGCCTGATGCCCGCCGCCGCGGTGGTGGATGTGGCGCCGGAGCGCGCCGCCGCCCTGCCGCTGCTCTGGGCCGAGGCCGCCGACGTGCTGCACCACGAGCACCTGCTGGCGCTCAGTCTGCAGCCGGTGAGCCGGGCGCACGTGCCGCTCGCCGACGCGCTGGAAACCACGGTGATCGCCTTCCGCCCGTCCGACGGCGGCATCGAGCACCTGGCGCTGCTGATCGGCGAGCCGAAGCCGGGAACCCCGGTGCTCACCCGCCTGCACTCCGAATGCTTCACCGGCGATCTTCTCGGCTCGCTGCGCTGCGACTGCGGCGACCAGCTGCGCGGCGCGATCAAGGAGATCGGCGAACGCGGCGCGGGCATCCTTCTCTACATGGCGCAAGAGGGCCGCGGCATCGGCCTGGTCAACAAGCTGCGCGCCTACGCTTTGCAGGATGCGGGCTTCGACACCAT
This sequence comes from Rhodospirillaceae bacterium, assembly GCA_050253435.1. GTDB lineage: Bacteria > Pseudomonadota > Alphaproteobacteria > Rhodospirillales > Rhodospirillaceae > Oleispirillum. The sequence goes on along the minus strand of JBFWJB010000309.1, from coordinate 1,699 downwards.
GGAGGCGAACGAACAGCTCGGCTTCGACGACGACGAACGGATCTACCTCCCCGCCGCGGCGATGCTGCGCCAGCTCGGCTTCTCCCAGGTCCGGCTGATGACCAACAACCCCGCCAAGGTGGAGGCGCTTTCCCGCCACGGCGTTACGGTGGTGGAGCGGGTGCCTCACGTCTTCCCCTCCAACGATCACAACCGCTCCTACCTTGAGGCGAAGCGCACCAAGGGCGGTCATCTTTTCTGACCGCCCGGCAATTCTTTCCCGCCCCGGCCGCCGCCGCGGGCCGCCGCTCCCCCTGATTTTCCGCGCTTTTCAATAAGATACGAGTTTGGCACCGGGCTTGCTGTCTCCCCGGCGGAGGCATGCGTATGACCATCGACGCCACACAGACGCAAGGACTGACGCGCTCCCTGACCCGCGACACCCTGAACCTGGGGCCGCAGGGCAAGGTCGAGCTGAAAAAGTCCGCGCACGACGAGGACAAGGACAAGGACAAGACCGGCGCGTCCGGCAACGCGTCCTTCTCCCTGTTCGGCGACGACGGCCTGAGCTTCTGGGACGTGCTCGACGTATTCAACCCGTTGCAGCACATCCCGGTGGTCAACAGCATCTACCGCGAACTCACCGGCGACACCATCAAGCCCGGCATCAAACTGATCGGCGGCACCCTGTTCGGCGGCCCGATCGGGTTGGCCGCCGCATCGGTGGACGTTGCGGTCGAGGGCTTCACCGGCAAGGATATCGGCGAAAACGCCATCGCCATGGCCGAAGGCGAGCCCGACGAAAAAGGCGCCGCCTACGCCGCCCTCAGCGTCTCCATCGAGCCGAGCGACCCCAACGCCGCCGAACTCGAAGCCGCAGCCGCAGCCGCCCGGGAGTACCTGCAAAAATCCGCCGCAGCCGCACCCGCGGAAACCGCCGCCACGGCGCAGCAGGCCGCAGCCGAGCCCGCGCGCGTCGCCCGCGCCGAAGCCGCGGCGGAGGAAACCGCCGCCCTGCCGCCGTGGAGCCCGGTCGCCCAGACCGCAAGCACCGCCGCCGCGGTGCAGTCCGCGCCCGAGGCCTCGGCAAAATCCTTTGCGCCGCCGAAACGCCGCAACGCCTACGCCGATTCCCCGAAACCGCTCAACGAGCTGCGCGCCGATACCGTCGGCCGCGCCGCGCTCACCTCCTCCGGGTCCGTCGTCTCCTCCGCCGCCGAGCTGCCGCCCGGCCTGTCGGATGCGGCGATGCGCGCCGCCGGGCTGACCCCGGACATGGTGCGCGACGTCATCGCCGCCCACAGCAACGCCGAAGCCGCCGATACCGCCGCCACCGCCAAGGAAACCGCGGAAATCGGCTCCGCCAACTCCCCTGCGGGGGCGGAAAACATGTGGTTCTACAGCGCGATGAACCAGGCGCTCGACAAGTACAACGCCGCCAAGACCCTCAACCCCGCAGCCGAAGTTCCGGAAGTCGCCGCCACCGATACCGGCTCCGGGCGGTAACACCAGGCCCCCTAACTTATTTTCGCCGCGCAGCGGCAATCAACCGTCACGCCACGTGACGATCATACGGTGCTGCGCGCAAAAACCAAAGGGGCTGTCCTAGCTAAGGACGTTTTTGGCGGGAATCGACCCATGCTTTCAGTTGGTTAAGCAGGTCTCTATGGCTCCCGCCGTTGAACCGCCATTCGCACTCCTTCAGGAACAGGTAGAAGCT